>JANPNT010000194.1:0-1698 GCA_031427655.1 Burkholderiales bacterium | reverse complement strand
GACGGATCGCTCCGTCCAACTTCAGCGAAGCCATTGACTATAGCAGAGGTACGCAAAAGCGCAACTGTTTGTCTAGCGAACGGTATCTCTTATTGCAACTTGATTTCGACGTCCACGCCCGCCGGCAAGTCCAGCTTCATGAGCGCATCGACGGTCTTGTCGGTGGGATCAACGATGTCCATCAGGCGTTGATGGGTGCGAATTTCGAACTGGTCGCGCGAGGTTTTGTTGACGTGCGGTGAACGCAAGATGTCAAAGCGCTGCATGCGGGTTGGCAAAGGCACGGGGCCCTTGACAATCGCGCCAGTGCGCTTGGCGGTGTCGACAATTTCAAGCGCGGACTGGTCGATAAGTTTGTAGTCAAACGCCTTTAGGCGAATGCGGATTTTTTGCTTTTGCATGACGATTCCTTAAAGAGCGTGCGGCCGGCTTTCGCCTCCAAGCCGCTTATGTTTGGCACTTCGGTTTGAAGCTTCTTCGCGCGTTGGCGAGCAGGAAGAACGTTCAAGCAATGATTTTCGCGACCACGCCGGCACCGACGGTGCGGCCACCTTCGCGAATGGCGAAGCGCAGGCCCTCTTCCATGGCGATGGGGTTGATCAGCTTGACGGTGATGCTGACGTTATCGCCTGGCATCACCATTTCTTTGTCGGCCGGCAACTCCACCGCGCCGGTCACGTCGGTGGTGCGGAAGTAGAACTGCGGGCGGTAGTTGTTGAAGAACGGGGTATGACGGCCGCCTTCTTCTTTGGACAGGACGTAGATCTCGGCGGTGAAGTGGGTGTGCGGCTTGACGCTGCCCGGCTTGCACAAGACTTGTCCGCGCTGGACGTCTTCGCGCTTGGTGCCGCGCAGCAGAATGCCCACGTTGTCGCCTGCTTGGCCTTGGTCGAGCAGTTTGCGGAACATCTCAACACCGGTGCAGGTGGTTTTTTGGGTCACGCTGATGCCGACGATTTCGATCTCTTCGCCGACTTTGACGATGCCGCGCTCAATCCGTCCGGTCACGACGGTGCCGCGTCCGGAGATGGAGAAGACGTCTTCGACAGGCATGAGGAAAGCACCGTCGATGGCGCGCTCAGGCTGGGGGATGTAGGTGTCCAGGGCTTCGGCGAGTTTGAGGATGGCTTCTTCGCCCAGGGGGCCTTTGTCGCCTTCCATGGCGAGTTTGGCGCTGCCGTGGATGATGGGGGTGTTGTCACCGGGGAAGTCGTATTTGTCGAGGAGTTCGCGAACTTCCATTTCTACCAACTCGAGGAGCTCGGCGTCGTCGACCATGTCGCATTTGTTCAGGAAGACGATGATGTAAGGCACGCCGACTTGACGAGCCAGCAGGATGTGCTCGCGGGTCTGGGGCATGGGGCCGTCAGCGGCGGAGCAGACCAAGATGGCACCGTCCATTTGAGCGGCACCAGTGATCATGTTTTTTACATAGTCGGCGTGGCCGGGGCAGTCGACGTGGGCGTAGTGACGGTTTTTGGTCTCGTACTCTACGTGGGCAGTGTTGATGGTGATGCCGCGTGCTTTTTCTTCGGGAGCCGCGTCGATCTGGTCGTACGCTTTGGCTTCGCCGCCGTAAAGTTTGCTCAGCACGGTGGTGATCGCCGCTGTCAAGGTGGTCTTGCCATGGTCGACGTGACCGATGGTGCCTACGTTGACGTGCGGCTTGGTGCGCTCAAATTTGCCTTTTGCCATTTT
>JANPNT010000193.1:0-3915 GCA_031427655.1 Burkholderiales bacterium | reverse complement strand
CCGGTCAAGCTGTTGTGGTCGCGCGAGGAAGACATGACGCACGGCCGCTATCACCCCATCACCCAATGCAAGCTGGTGGCGGGGCTGGACGACAAGGGCCAAGTCACTGCCCTGCACATGCGCTTGTCGGGCCAGTCCATTCTTGCCAGCGTGGCCCCGCAAAACGTGAAAGATGGCAAAGACCCTGTGGCGTTTCAAGGCCTGAACGCGGGTGGCGGCGAAGCCATGATCGGCTACAGCCTGCCGCACTTGTTGATTGATCACGCCATGCGCAACCCGCATGTGCCCGCAGGCTTTTGGCGCGGCGTGAACTTGAATCAAAACGCCATTTATTTGGAATGCTTCCTTGACGAAATTGCGCACGCCACCAACCAAGATCCGCTGGTACTGCGCCGCACTTTGATGCAAAAGCACCCCAAGCACCTGGCGGTGCTGGAAGCCGCAGCCAAGCGCGCTGGCTGGGGTCAAGCAGCGCCCGATGTGGGCGGCCAAAAGGTGTTTCGCGGCTTGGCACAAACGCATGGTTTCGGGAGCTACGTAGCGGCTTGCGCCGAGGTGTCGGTGAGCCCATCGGGCGTGTTAAAGGTGCACCGCATCGTGGCAGCCACCGACCCCGGTTACGCCGTGAACCCGCAGCAAATCGAAGCGCAAATTGAGGGCTCGTTTGTGTACGGCTTGTCGGCCGCGCTGTACGGCGCGTGCACCGTGAAAGACGGCCGCATAGAACAAACCAACTTCGACACCTACCCCAGCATGCGCTTGGCCGACACACCCAAAGTGGAATGCGTCGTGATGCCGTCGGGTGGCTTTTGGGGCGGTGTCGGCGAGCCTACGATTGCGGTGGCCGCACCCGCCGTGTTGAACGCGATTTTTGCGGCGACAGGGCAGCGCATACGAGAACTGCCGTTGTCCAAGCACAGCTTGAAGCGCGCTTGAAATGAGGCTGCGCACGGCTTGTTTTGCGACGCTGATGTGGGTCGGGGTCAACGTCAGTGCGCAGGTGAATCAAGTGACGCAAGTGACGCAAGGGGCGGCCATCGTCGCCAATCGCACCCTGGGGCTGTGCGTCTTGTGCCACGCGGTGCCGGGCGTGCCGGTCACACAATCCGGCACCATCGGCCCGAGCCTCTCGGGCGTCGGCGCGCGCTGGTCGGCGCCGCAACTGCGCGAACACTTGGTGACACCGGAGCGCTTCAACCCGAACACAGTGATGCCTTCGGTGTCGCGCGGCGAAGGCTTTGTTCGCTTGGCCCCAGCGCGACGTGACCAAGCGCTGTTGAACGAGGCGCAAATTGACGCGGTGGTGGCTTACTTGGTGACTTTGAAATGACGTTTTTGATGCCTTCCTCCACCCGCCGCCAAGTCATCGCCGCCAGCGCCTTGTTGGTGCTCGGTGTGCGTCCTGCACGCGCACTCGACGCTCCCTTGCAGCAAGCCATTCGCGCATGGGCCGGTGGTGCCACACCGCGCGAAGGACGCGTCACCCTCAGCGTGGCAGAGCTCATCGACAACGGCAATTTGGTGCCGCTGAGCGTGCGCGTGACCAGCCCGATGACAAGCGCCGACCACGTGCAGGAAATCATGCTGCTGAACGAACGCAACCCCGGTCGGGAGCTGGCGCATTTTCAGTTGACGCCCGCCAACGGCCGCGCCGAAGTGTCGACCCGAGTGCGCTTGGCGACCAGCCAACATTTGGTGGCGCTGGCGCGCATGAGCGACGGCAGCGTGTGGCAACACACGGTGGAAGTGGTGGTCACCTTGGCCGCGTGCATAGAAAGTTGAATCCCAAATGGCCACCCCCCGAACCCTCATCAGCGTGCCCGCCGCCAAACCCGGTGAGGTGATTGAAATACGCGCCACCATTGCTCATGTGATGGAGACCGGCCTGCGCCCCGACGACGAGGGCCGCGTGCTGCCGCGCGACATCGTCACGCGCTTTGAATGTCGACTCGACGGCGCGCAAGTTTTTGCTGCCGACCTCTTCCCAGCTGTCGCCGCCAACCCCTACGTGGCCTTCACCCTGCGCGCAGAAAAGTCGGGCAACTTGGTATTCATGTGGGAAGGCGACCGAGGGTTCAAGCACAGCGAGACCGTGGCGCTCAAGGTGACATGAGGGGAGTTGTTTTTCGATGGCTTGGGTGTGTGTTGAGCGCTTTTGTATTGAACGGCTGCGTCTCCAACCCCAGCCCCAACCCCAACCCACCCAGTAATTAATCACGGCACGCCGGCTTCGAAGACATGAGCCCGACCTTGCAAGCCATGCAGCGCGACGACACGCAAAACCCCGCCATGCTGTGGGTGCGCGAGGGCGAGGCGCTGTGGACGCAAGCACCGGCGTCGGGATCAAGCTGCGCAAGCTGCCACAGCATGCGCAGCATCAAAACCGCAGCCACCCGCTACCCCGCGTTTGACACCGCACTGAATCAGCCTGTCACCCTGGCAGGCCGCGTTGATCTGTGCCGCCAACGCCATCAAAACCTCAAGCCCCAAAACGCCGACGGGCCCGAGGTGTTGGCCCTCACCGCCTGGCTCGTGCACCAAGCCCGCGACCTGCCCATTACACCGCCCACCGACCCGCGCTTGACCGCCTGGACGCAGCGCGGCGAGCAGATTTACCGCACTCGCATGGGCCAGCTCAACCTCGCTTGCACCCACTGCCACGACCAATATGCCGGGCAGCGCCTGGGCGGCGCGCCCATCCCCCAAGCCCACCCGACCGGCTACCCGACCTACCGGCTGGAATGGCAAGCCCTGGGTTCATTGCCACGTCGCTTGCGCGCTTGCATGACAGGCGTGCGGGCCGAACCGTTTGCGCCTGACTCGGCGGAGTGGGTGGCGTTGGAAAGCTATTTGATGAAGCGCGCGGCGGGCATGAGGATGGAAGGCGCAGCGGTGCGGCCGTGAGCTCTCACCTTTTGAGAACCGCCCCACCCGTTCGCACTGAGGTAGCTATTCCGACCGTCTTGAGGTGTCAAAGGAAGTGCCCTGCCGCGCCAAATCAAGCCGCTTCCGCCAAACGCAAGGGAGCGCGCCCGCAGCACCTGCGAACGCCAGTCAAGCGCGAAACGTGAGGATGCTCTGTGCATCGACAATGGCCAATCAGCCAGAGAGACAGTTTGGCAGGTAACTAGGTTAGATGCAAGACGTGACCCCAGGCACCCGCTTGTAACGGGGTCAGGCTTCAGCGAGCCGAACTGCTTGCCGCGCCGGCCTGTGAATCGCATGGCTTCGCCTGTGGCGAGAAGAGGTAGTCGTCCGGTCGCGCGAGCGTTTCCTTCGGGAGTAGCGTGATATCCGAACCAAATCCGAATCCGAGCCGGCCAGTCATCTTTAGGCCTTCTTGAGCAAACAAAGTCATGGGGCTGGACTTCCCGATAGCGACCTTTGGCATCACTGTAGGGAACTGATCGGCTTGAATGGATAGGACCATCATGTCGAACTGGTCTATTTGTAGTTGGCCTACGTTCTCACGTGTCAGCGGTGCCGAAAGCGTTAGGACACCAAAGTCTTCCGCAGCAAGACTATCTACTGAGATTATGTATGTAGATCTATTAGCTAAGTCCCGCGCAGATCGAGTGAGCTTCACGCTTATGTTTGGTGTGGAGGTCAGCGTCGAAAATTCAACTGGCCATTTCGTCGGGGAGATTATTAGCTTAAGATTAGTCAGTTTCTCTGTAAAGTTGTTGCCAAGACGTATTTTTAAAAGCACTTTTGCGCGTGCTCCGAGTGGCCCATGAGATGCCCATACTCCCTTGGCATTAGGCTCGAGTTTTGTGAGTAAGACGCCGCAGCCAGAATTTATATCCTGAATCTCTTCGATCAGTACCCTTGAATCAGTTGTTGACGGGATATTTGCAAGCTGCCAGAGATAGACGCCTCCCTCAAAGGTTACGTGCTGCGTTGACAGTAGCCGCC
>JANPNT010000192.1:0-1951 GCA_031427655.1 Burkholderiales bacterium | reverse complement strand
GTCGTCGTTGCGAGCTCAGCGCGCACGCCGTCACGGAAACTCTTGCTGGCCAGCATGGCCACCAGCGCAGTGCCGTGCAGGCCCAGCGCGGGCTTCCAGCTGTTCAGGCCCTCGACCGGATAGGCGGACTGCAGCGTGAAGTCCATTGTCAGTGGGCAGCACGACACCTGGCCGATGAGCGCATGGCCGCGCGTGTTGGCGGCGGTGATCGCATCGAGGTCGTTGAACACCGCGTCACGGTTGGTGCTGTTGTGCAGCAGCGCGGCCACCATTACCGGGCGGCCACTGTCGGCGGCCAGCGATTCAAGAAATGGAAGCGCCGTGTCACCGCCCTTGGTCAGCATGAACACGCCGTGGCCGCCTTCGCCCATGGCCGTGACCAGCGCACGCATTTCAGCGTCATCGGCCAGGCGCGAAGGCATCGGCCGCCCGCCCTCGCCGTTGTGCGCAGGCGAGGTGCTGCTGGCAAAGCCGACAGCGCCGGCCTGCATCGCTTCGCGCACGATGGCCTGCATCTGCGCCACCTCAGGCTCGGTGGCGCTGCGCGTTGACGCGTCATCGCCCATCACATAGGTGCGCACGCTGCTGTGGCCGATGTAGGCCGCAATGTTGACCGCACTGCCCTGGCGCCGAAGTTGCGCGAGATACTCGGGAAAGGTCTCGAAGTCCCACGCGATGCCCTGGCGCAGCACGTCCAGCGACATGCCCTCGACCTGCGTCAGGTTGCGCATCGTGATGTCGCGATGCTGCGGCTTGCACGGCGCAATGGTGAAGCCGCAATTGCCAATCACCGCCGTCGTCACGCCCAGCGCAGGCGACGGCCGCACACACGGGTCCCAGGTGATCTGCGCATCAAAGTGGGTGTGGCTGTCGATGATGCCCGGCATCAGGCCAAGCCCGTCGGCTTCGATCACCTCGCGTGCAGACGCGCGCAGGTTGGGGCCGATCTCGGCGATACGGCCATCGGTGACGGCGACATCCTTGATGGCTGGCGCGTTGCAGGTGCCGTCAAAGACCAGAGCGCTGCGGAAAAGAAGGTCATGCATGATCGTGTCCAATGGTTTCCAAGTAGGTAACTCGCTAACGGTTCGTCAATCTGCGCCAGACCTCGGCATCGAAGCCGACCGTGATTTGGCCGCCCGGCCATTGCACCACAGGTCGTTTGATCACGCTGCTGTTGGCCACCATCACGTTGATCGCGCTAACTGCATCGACCACACCGCACTGAGTAGTGGCATCCAGAGACCGCCAGGTCGTGCCTTTGCGGTTAAGCAACTGCTCCCAACCGACCGCTGTAATCCATGAATCAAGTTGAAGCTTCGGAATGCCCTGCTTTTTGAAGTCATGGAACGTGAAATCTAAGCCCTGCACAGTCAACCAGGCGCGGGCTTTTTTAACGGCGTCGCAGTTGGAGATGCCGTAAACGAAGGTGGTTTTTGAAGTCATGACTGCGATCATGCCGCAAGCGTGGACGACAATTGAACTCGCCATGAACACCACACCGCCCAAATCCCCCCAAACCCTTGACGATTGGCTCGCCTACTGCGAGCAACTGCACCCCGTGGCCATCGACATGGGGTTGGAGCGGGTGCGCACTGTGGCCGCAAGAATGGGTGTGCGCTTTGACTGCCCGGTGATTACTGTCGCTGGCACCAACGGCAAGGGCTCCACCTGTGCCATGCTGGAAGCCATCCTGGGGCAGGCTGGGTACCGTACCGGGCTCTTCACTTCGCCGCATCTGGTGCATTTTGAGGAGCGCTTGCGGTTGCTTGGACAATCGGTAAGCGCTTCTGACCTGGTAGCCGGTTTTGCTGTTGTACAGAGCGCAAGAATGCAAGGTGGAGAGCCTGTCTCGCTCAGTTACTTTGAATTTTCGATGCTGGCCATTTTCGAAGTGATGATGAGAAACAAGCTGGATGTGGTGATTTTGGAGGTGGGGGTGGGCGGTCGC
>JANPNT010000191.1:0-3344 GCA_031427655.1 Burkholderiales bacterium | reverse complement strand
CCTCCATCCGAAGGTAGTCGAAGAAAGCGATTGGTGATCGAAGTGCGTGTGCCATTCGCCGACTTTAGGCGTCAGCGGACGCATCTGTCTCGTGCTGCGCTGCCGCCTTCCTACAATCACTTTCACCAACCGACAACCCAGTCCACACCATGCCAGTCAACCTGCCAGTCCCGAACCCGCAAGACCTCCACCCTGTCCCCGGCGTCAAGCTCGGCATCGCCATGGCGGGGGTGCGCAAGGCCAACAAGCGCGACCTCACGGTGGTGACCTTGGTCGAAGGCTCGCACGTGGCAGGCGTGTTCACCCAGAACCGTTTTTGCGCCGCGCCGGTGCAGTTGTGCCGCCAACATTTGGCCGCCAACGTCGGCACGCGGGCGGTGCTCATCAACACCGGCAATGCCAATGCGGGCACGGGTGAAGACGGCTTGGTGCGGGCGTTTTCAACTTGCGTGGCGCTGGCGCGGCATTTGGAATTGGCACCCGAGCAAGTGCTGCCTTTCAGCACCGGCGTCATCATGGAAAGCCTGCCGAGCGACCGCATCGAGGCAGGCATGCCCGCCGCCCTGGCTGACTTGGCTGATGCCCATTGGGCCGAGGCGGCCACCGCCATCATGACCACCGACACCGTGCCCAAAGCGGCGTCGCGCCAAGTGCAAATCGGCGGCAAAACCGTCACCCTCACCGGCATCAGCAAGGGCGCAGGAATGATCCGACCCAACATGGCCACCATGCTGGGTTTTGTGGCCACCGACGCCGTCGTGGCACCTGACTTGATGCAGGCACTGGTGACTGAGGCGGCCAACCATTCCTTCAACTGCATCACCATCGACGGCGACACCTCCACCAACGATTCTTTCCTCGTCATGGCCACCGGCTTGGCGGGCCACGCGCCCATCACCAGCCTCGAGTCGGCTGACGGCCGCGCGCTGCGCGAGGCGCTGATCGCAGTGTCGGAACAACTCGCCCACGCCATCGTGCGCGACGGCGAAGGCGCCACCAAATTCATCACCGTGAAAATTGAAGGCGGCAAGACAGTGGACGAGTGCCGCCAAGTGGCCTACGCCATCGCCCATTCGCCTTTGGTAAAAACCGCTTTCTTCGCCAGCGACCCCAACCTGGGCCGCATCTTGGCGGCGGTGGGCTACGCCGGAATCGACGACCTCGATCAAACCAAAATCGACTTGTTTTTGGACGACGTGCATGTGGTCAAAAACGGCGGCCGCTTGCCTTCGTACAGCGAAGCCGACGGCCAGCGCGTGATGAAGCAGAGTGAGATCACCGTGGGCGTTGACCTGCACCGCGGCCCCGCGCAAGCCACGGTGTGGACCTGCGACCTGAGCTACGACTACGTCAAGATCAATGCCGATTACCGAAGCTGAACGCACGCGAATAAAACGCTGATCCGCGCCTCGCCGCACGCGTTGCCCCTAAGGCTTGGTGGCGCTCCAATAGGACAAAAAGTCTCTGCCCGTCGAGTTTGTGAGGCCCTCCAAACGCTTGCCCACCAACGTGGCTGAATGGTGGTAGGGCCCCGACCGGTCCGAGGTGACAAAGGCAATGCGCACAGCGTCCCAGTCGGTATTGATTCGGGCTTGTTCAATCGGTGCGCCGTAGAAGCTTCCTGTGAACGACTTTCCCGTGATCGACAACACCAAGAACTCTTGAAAGTACGCGGGGTCGCCCGCTTTGGGTCGCAGGTCCACCTTCCAAGTGCCGACCAGCTGCTGCGAATCGACAGGCCTCGCGTCGTTGTGAGTGGTGGCGCAACCGGTGAAAAGCGAAAGGACAAGCGCAAGGGCAACAAGCTGAGCGCCGATTCGCATTTTTGAGTTCTCGTGGCTGGTGGGTGAGGGGATTTACTTTGGGATGCGAAGCTTCAGTTTTTTAGCCGATCTTCGGATCGAACTTGTCCACCGCGTCCGTGATGATGCCGTCGATGCCCAGCGCCAACAAACGTTGCGCCTCCTTCGCGTCGTTCACCGTGTAAACCATCGCGCGTATGCCAGCCTCGTGGAGGCGTTCGATCACAGCAGCGTCCATCAGCGAAAAATGCGTGACCACCGCACTGCATGCCAAGCCCTGCGCGGTGGCGAACCAATCGGCGGGCAACTTGTCGAGCAACAGCGCGCGAGGCAAGTCGGGTGCCGCGTCCAGGGCCGCGCGCAAGGCATCCGGGCTGAACGAGCTGAGCAGCGGTTTGGCGGCGTGCTGGATCCACAACCCCGCAGCCGTCGCCGCCACCACGCGGCCGGTCTGAACTTCGTCGCCGGGCGTTGGTTTGATCTCGATGTTCAACATGAAATCGTTGCGCATGCAGTAGCTGGCAATCGCGTCCAAACGCGGCAGCGGCTCACCCGCATAGGTGTTGCTGTGCCAGCGCCCCGCGTCCAAGCGCGACAGCTCGGCCCAGGTCTTTTCGCTGCCTGTGCCTGCGCCAGAGGTGGTGCGGTCTAGCGTGGCGTCGTGCAGCAAAAACGGCGCGCCGTCGGCGCTGAGTTTCACGTCGCATTCAAATGCACGGTAGCCGTGGCTGGCACCGAGGCGGAAAGCGGCCAGCGTGTTTTCGGGGGCGAGTTTTCCTGCACCGCGGTGGGCTATCCAGATTGGAAATGTCTGCGACGCCATTAAGCTCAGATCCGCCGCTGCGTCGCCGGATCAAACCAGTGCAAATGCTCAGGCTTCATGTGCACATTCACGCGGTCGCCGACGGCGGGTGGCGTCAACGTGGCATCAATGCGCACGGTGAAAAGTGACTCGCCCAGGCGTGCATAAACCAATCGTTCTGCACCCAGCATCTCGACCATTTCCACTTTCAACGGCCAGCCCGCAGACGCAGGTTCCGACGTGATGGCATGCAGCTCCGCATGCTCAGGCCGCAAGCCCAGGATCAACTCGCCGGAGTGTGGCGCGGCAGCGGGCATCGGCAAGGTGTCGGCACCCACGGTGAAGCGCGCGCCGTCTGCTTGGCCCTTCAATAAATTCATCGGCGGCGAGCCGATGAAGCTGGCCACGAAGGTGGTGGCGGGGCGCACGTAAACCTCTTCGGGCGTGCCGATTTGTTCCATGCGCCCGCCGTTCATCACGATCATGCGCTGCGCCAAAGTCATGGCTTCTACTTGGTCGTGGGTGACGAACAAAGACGTAACTCCCAACTCGCGGTGCAGCTTTTGAATTTCCAAACGAGTCTGGGCGCGCAGCTTCGCGTCCAGATTGCTGAGGGGTTCGTCAAACAAAAAAACTGCGGGTTGACGAACGATGGCGCGGCCCATGGCCACACGCTGGCGCTGCCCGCCCGAAAGCTCACGCGGCTTGCGTTCCAGGAACGACCCAATCTCCAAAATCTT
>JANPNT010000190.1:0-12661 GCA_031427655.1 Burkholderiales bacterium | reverse complement strand
CTGCAAGTCGAGTTGGCGCGCCTGCAGTACCTGTCTACGCGCTTGGTGCGTCGCTGGAGCCACTTGGAGCGACAGCGCGGCGGCATCGGCAATCGCGGTGGCCCAGGGGAGGCGCAAATTGAGCTTGACCGCCGAATGATTGGCGATCGCATCAAGGCAGTCAAGCAGCGCTTGGACAAGGTAAAAAAACAACGCAGCACGCAAAGCCGTTCGCGTGAGCGCAACCAAACTTTCCGTGTTTCGCTCGTCGGCTATACGAACGCCGGTAAAAGCACGCTCTTCAACAACTTGGTCAAAGCGCAAACCTACGCCGCTGACCAGTTGTTCGCCACGCTCGACACCACAACGCGTCAGTTCTTTTTGGAAAACATTGAACGCTCAGTGTCTCTATCTGACACAGTAGGTTTCATTCGCGAGTTGCCTCACAAATTGGTTGATGCGTTTGAGGCGACTCTGCGCGAAGCTACCGACGCCGATTTGCTGCTGCACGTGGTTGATGCCGCCAGCCCCGCCTTGGTCGAGCAAATGGCTCAGGTGCAAAAGGTCTTGCGCAGCATCGGCGCGGAAGAAGTGCCGCAAATCCTGGTTTTCAACAAGGCCGACAAGCTGGAAGACAGCCAGCGACCGCGCTTGATGATCGACACTTATGAGATCAACAGCGGTGTGAGTCTGCCTCGCGTTTTCATCAGTGCGGTCAGCAGCGAAGGAGTGGTCGAGCTGAAGGCCTTGATTGCGGACGCAGTGGCCGGACGATTGGCCTCACGCTTGAATCTGGAGCAGTTGTCCCCAATTCCTGAATCTATAGAAAACGACATTGACGTGCGTTTCGGCAACTCAACGAACGAATCGGTCGCCAAAGCAGTGCCCCTTCTCGACGATCAACACTCAGCAGCATGACCATGAGCTCTTCATCCAGTCCCCCACACCCCGTTTCTGCGCTTTCTAGCGCCATTGCCGCTCTGTTTTCAGGCTTGCTGCGCGCAGCAAGCGGAAAGTTGTTGGGAAAACCAACTGACGTGCGCACTTTTACAGACGGCATCAGCTTGAACACGGGCGGCAAAGGCGATGGACCGCCCGACCTCGAAGAGCTGTGGCGTGACATGAACAAGAAGTTGAACGGTCTGTTCGGCGGAAAGGGTGGAAACTCACCACGCCGCGACAATGGTGGCAACAACGGCGGTGGTGGCGATAAAGGCGGCGGCAGTTTTCAGCCCGACATGAAAAGTGCCGGCATCGGAGTGGGCCTGATCGCCGGTGTCGTGGCCTTGCTGTGGCTAGCCAGCGGGTTTTTTATCGTGCAAGAGGGTCAGCAGTCGGTCATCACCTCGTTCGGGCGTTATTCCAAGACGGTGGACGCGGGCTTTCAGTACCGTTTTCCTTATCCCTTTCAGGCGAACGACACCGTTGCCGTGACGCAATTGCGCTCGGTCGAGGTGGGTCGCAATGCGGTGGTTCAGGCCACGGGTTTGCGCGACTCTTCCATGCTGACCCAAGACGAGAACATTGTGGACATTCGCTTCACGGTTCAATACCGTTTGAAAGACGCGCGGGCTTATCTGTTTGAGAACAACAAGCCCGAAGAAGCAGTGGTTCAAGCCGCTGAATCGGCGGTGCGTGAGATTGTTGGCAAGAGCACCATGGACTCTGTTTTGTATGAACAGCGTGATGCAATTGCCACCGAGCTGGTGAAATCTTTGCAATCTCAGCTCGACCGTTTGAACGCTGGAATCTTGGTCGTCAATGTGAACGTGCAAAACGTTCAAGCGCCCGAGCAAGTTCAAGCCGCATTCGACGACGCCTTCAAGGCAGGTGCCGATCGCGAGCGTTTGAAGAATGAAGGCCAAGCCTATGCCAATGATGTGATCCCCAAAGCCCAAGGCACGGCGGCGCGGTTGTTTGAAGAGGCCGAAGGCTACAAAGGCCGCGTGATTGCGCAAGCCGAAGGCGATGCGCAGCGCTTCAACCGTGTTTTGGCGGAATACCAAAAGGCACCCGGAGTTACGCGTGATCGTATGTACATCGACACTATGCAACAGGTCTATTCCAATGTCAGCAAGGTCATGGTCGACAGCAAAGCGAACTCGAATTTGCTGTATTTGCCGCTCGACAAACTGATTCAGCAAACGGGTGCGCCTGCAACTTCAGGTGCTGCGGCAACCGTGGTTCCTGCGGTGCCTGAATTGCCCACGCCTGCGACCCCCGGAGCGGTGGACATTCGCTCTCGCGACGGTCAACGCGGCCGCGACCGCGATGCCCGCTGAAGTCCGCTGCCAACGCACTCAAACATTCGACACAACATCATGAATCGCATCGGTTTTTACGTCGCAGGAGCGCTTATCGCGCTGATGGTGGCCTTTTCTACCTTGTTCATCGTTGACCAGCGGCAATTCGCCGTGATCTACGCCTTGGGCGAAATCAAAGAAGTGGTATCGGAGCCGGGCTTGAAATTCAAGCTGCCGCCGCCGTTTCAAAACGTCGTGTTCCTCGACCGCCGCACTCAGACGCTGGACAGTCCCGAAACACGGCCTATTTTCACCGCTGAAAAGAAAAGCTTGGTGATTGACTGGCTGGTGAAGTGGCGCATCACCGACCCCAAGCAATTCATACGCAATAACGGCACCGAAATGCGTAACGTCGAAGCGCGTTTGAGCCCCATCGTTCAAGCGGCCTTCAACGAAGAAGTTACCAAGCGCAACGTCAGCGAAATGCTCGCCACCGAGCGGGACAAGGTCATGCAAGACGTGCTGGTGCGTCTGACCGACGAAGCCAAGTCATTCGGTATCAAGATTGTTGATGTGCGCATCAAGCGTGTGGACTTTGCGGTGAACATCACCGATTCGGTCTATCGCCGTATGGAGTCGGAGCGCAAGCGCGTGGCCAACGAGCTTCGATCTACTGGCGCGGCCGAGGGTGAAAAAATTCGCGCCGACGCCGACAAGCAGCGCGAAGTGATCGTGGCTAACGCCTACCGTGATGCGCAGACTGTCAAGGGCGACGGCGATGCTAAAGCGTCTAGCCTCTACGCAGAATCTTTCGGTCGCGACCCGCAATTTGCGCAGTTCTATCGCAGCTTGGAAGCCTACCGATCAACCTTTCGCAGCAAAACCGATGTGATGGTGCTTGACCCAACGAGCGAGTTTTTCAAGGCTATGCGCGGGGGTGGTTCTGCCGCGCCTGCCGCGCCGTCTAAAAAGTAAAGCGCTTCTCTCGCGTCATGGGGGACATGCTGTTGGGCGCCGTCGCCTTGATGTTGGTAATCGAAGGCTTGCTGCCGTTTTTAAGCCCTAAATCATGGCGTGTCGTTTTCGAACGGGCGATGCAAATGAGTGATGGGCAAATCCGCTTTATCGGCTTGAGCACTATGCTGACGGGTCTTTTGCTGCTGTTGGTTTTTTTGCACTGACGTCATGTTGACCGGTTTTGTATGTTGCCCGCGACTGCGGCGCGCAGGCCCACCGGTACAATTTGGTTTTTAACGGCCTGGTCATTTCACATGTTGTCTGCATGGCTGCTGCCAGAGCACATCGCCGATGTATTGCCGGCGCAGGCCAGGCACATCGAAGACTTGCGACGCGCATTGCTCGATGTCACCCGCCGCTACGGCTGCGAGTTGGTTATGCCACCGCTGTTAGAGCACTTGGAGAGCCTTCTGTCAGGCACGGGCCGCGAACTCAGCCTCAAAACTTTCAAGCTGGTGGACCAGCTCAGTGGTCGCACCTTGGGTGTTCGTGCTGACACCACACCGCAGGCCGCGCGCATCGACGCCCACTTATTGAACCGCGTGGGCGTGACGCGGCTTTGCTACAGCGGTCCGGTGCTGCACACCAGGCCGTCCGGCCTTCACGCCACGCGTGAACCCTTGCAATTCGGCGCTGAAATTTTCGGCCATGCTGGGCTAGAAGCAGACCTGGAAGTTTTGGACATGGCGCTGGATTGCCTGCGCGAAGGCGGAGTAGCGCAAGTGACTTTGGACATCGGCGATGCCCGCATCGTGCGCGCCTTGCTGGCGGGCGTGATGTTGGACGAGCAGGGCATCGATACCGTGGTGCAAGCGCTGGCGAGCAAAGACGCCGCCACGCTCAAATCGCTGTGTGCGGAATTTCCGGTCGACGCGCGCGACGGTCTGCAAGCGCTGCTGCGTTTATATGGCGGCGTCGAAGTGTTGGAAGCCGCACAGCGCGCCTTGCCTGCCAGACCTTTGATCCAAGCCGCCCTGAAAGATCTGCGCTGGTTGGCTGAGCACGTGACGCAAGCCCATCCAGAAGCGCGAGTAGGCTTCGATTTGGCTGATCTTGGAGGCTACGCTTACTACAGCGGAACGCGATTCGCCGTTTATGCGCCAGGGTCCAGCGATGCGCTGCTGCGCGGCGGTCGCTACGACGAAGTGGGTGCCGTGTTCGGTCGCAACCGCCCAGCCGTCGGTTTCAGCATGGACTTGAAAGAAGTGGCAGCTTTGACGCCCACCGTCAAACAAGCTCCCGCTGTACGCGCGCCGTGGGCAGAGGACGCCAGCTTGCGCGCCGCAGTGCGGTCGCTTCGAGAGGCGGGCGAAACCGTAGCCTGCGTATTGCCAGGCCATGAGCACGAAGGCCAAGAATTTGACTGCGACCGCGAGTTGATTTCGGTTGGCGGACAGTGGGTACTTCGCGCGCTTTGAGCCGCAGGCCTTTTCAATCTTCAGACATCGGATTTTTTTAAATGCAACAAGTCAAGGCGAGCGTCGCCGGTCGTAACGTGGTCGTTGTGGGCACTCAGTGGGGCGATGAGGGCAAGGGCAAGGTCGTCGATTGGCTGACCGACCACGCCCAAGCCGTGGTGCGCTTTCAAGGCGGCCACAACGCCGGGCACACGCTGGTCATCAAGGGCGTGAAAACTGCGCTGCAACTGATCCCCTCGGGGATCATGCGCGACGGCGTGAAGTGCTACGTCGGTAATGGCGTGGTGGTCGATCCATCGCATCTGATGCTGGAGATCGAACGCTTAGAAGCCATCGGCCTGGAGGTTCGGTCGCGCTTGTTTGTGAGCGAGTCTTGCCCTCTGATCTTGCCGTTCCACGTTGAGGTCGACAAAGCGCGGGAAGCGATGCGCGAGACCAGCGGTGCCGGAAAAATTGGCACCACCGGCAAGGGCATCGGTCCAGCCTACGAAGACAAGGTAGCGCGTCGCGCGCTGCGCGTTCAAGACCTCAAGCATCCCGACCGTTTTGCCGCCAAGTTGCGTGAGCTTTTGGCGCTGCATAACTTTGCCCTCACCGGTTACTTGAACGGCAAGGCGTTGGAATTCCAGCCCATCTTCGATCACGCCATGGCGGTGGCCGAACAAATTAAACCCATGATGGCCGATGTCGGCTACATGTTGCACAACGCGTCACAAACTGGCGACAACATTTTGTTTGAGGGCGCGCAGGGCACTTTGCTGGACATCGACCACGGCACCTATCCCTTTGTGACGTCCAGCAATTGCGTGGCGGGCAACGCGGCCGCGGGCGCTGGCGTCGGCCCCAATCTGTTGCACTACATCTTGGGCATCACCAAGGCATACACCACGCGCGTGGGCAGCGGACCATTCCCTACCGAGCTGCCCATGGACGAGCCCGGAACGGTAGGCCATCATCTGTCCACAGTCGGTCAAGAGCGCGGCACCGTGACCGGCAGGCCGCGCCGTTGCGGTTGGTTGGATGCGGCCCTCCTGAAGCGCTCCTTCATCATCAATGGCCTCAGCGGCCTGTGCATCACCAAACTTGATGTGCTCGACGGCTTGAGTGAAATCAAGGTGTGCGTGGGCTACGAACTGCAAGGTAAGCGCGTTGACATCTTGCCGTTGGATGCCGACGACATCGTGGCGTGCAAGCCCATCTACGACAGCTTCCCCGGTTGGACACAGACCACCGCTGGCGTGACCGAATGGGACGTCCTGCCACTCAACGCACGTCGGTACTTGGAACGCGTGCAGGCCTTCATCGGTGCGCCGATTGCCATGGTCTCAACGGGCCCAGACCGTGACCACACCATTTTGCTGCGCCACCCGTACCAGCCTTGACAGGCATTCGCCCGGCCTCTACTCACGGAGCTTTTCATGCTTACTGACGACGGAAAACACCTCTACGTTTCTTGGGACGAATACCACATGCTGATTGAGCGCTTGGCGCTCAAAGTGGCAGCCTCGGCTTGGGAGTTTGATCAAATTTTGTGCCTAGCCCGCGGCGGCATGCGCCCCGGCGACGTGTTGTCGCGCGTGTTCGACAAGCCCTTGGCCATCATGTCCACCAGCTCATATCGGGCTGACGCGGGCACCATCCAAGGTCGGCTGGATTTGGCCAAGTACATCACCTTGCCGAAAGGCGAATTGGCCGGGCGTGTACTGCTGGTCGATGACCTCGCCGACTCAGGCGTCACCTTGCGGGCGGTGGTAGACCGTTTGCGCGGCATGCCCTCTATCAGCGAGTTGAGATCGGCCGTGATTTGGAGCAAGGGTGTGTCAACTTACGCGCCTGACTACTATGTCGAGATGCTTCCCAGCAGCCCTTGGATACACCAGCCGTTTGAAGACTATGACGGCATGGGCGCTGTAAATTTGGCCAAGAAATTCGTTATCTAATTGGCTTTCCTGTTAGTTTTACCGGTGCCAAAGCAAAAGGCCAGCACACTGTGCCGGCCTCCATAATTTGGTGCCCAGGAAGGGACTCGAACCCCCACGAAGTTACTCGCTAGTACCTGAAACTAGTGCGTCTACCAATTCCGCCACCTGGGCATTTCAAGAACTCCGAGATCATATCATCAGCAAAATCAACGAACCCAAATTAAACACCACCAGCCCTGAGTTGATGGGCGATGTCGAAGGCACCGTTCACGGTCACCGTGATGGCCACGGCTTCATCAGTCGCAGCGACGGCGAGCCCGACCTGTATTTGTCGCAGCAGGAAATGCGTGCGGTCCTGCATCACGACAAAGTCAAAGCGCGCATCGTGCGCTACGACCGCAAAGGCCGCCCCGAAGGCCGTGTGACCGAGATCATCGAGCGCAAAAAATCGCCCATCATTGGTCGCCTGCTGAACGAGAGTGGCATCTGGCTGGTGGCACCCGAAGACAAGCGTTACGGCCAAGACATCTTGGTGCCTAAGAACGCCATTGCCGACGCCACGGCGGGCCAAGTCGTGGCGATTGAGTTGACCGAGCCGCCGTCAATGTATTCGCAGCCCGTGGGCCGCGTCACCGAAGTCCTCGGCGAGATTGATGACCCTGGGATGGAGATCGAAATTGCGGTGCGCAAGTACGAGGTGCCGCATCGCTTCTCGCCTGCCACTTTGGCACAAGCAGCCGCCTTGCCGGACAAAGTACGTGCTGCCGATTGCAAAAACCGCATCGACCTGACCGATGTCGCGTTGGTCACCATAGACGGTGAAGACGCACGGGACTTCGACGACGCG
The DNA here is from genome assembly GCA_031427655.1 of Burkholderiales bacterium. GTDB lineage: Bacteria > Pseudomonadota > Gammaproteobacteria > Burkholderiales > Burkholderiaceae_C > JANYJJ01. The sequence goes on along the minus strand of JANPNT010000190.1, from coordinate 5,235 downwards.
GTCTATTGCGAGCCAGCGTTCATCGACAAGAAAGTGGGCAAGGGCGCAGCCAAATCCAAAGCGCCCAACGGCTGGCGTTTGGTGGTGGCCATTGCTGACGTGAGCCATTACGTCAAACCCGGTGACCCGATTGACAACGACGCCTATGAGCGCGCCACATCGGTTTACTTTCCCCGCCGCGTGATTCCCATGCTGCCGGAAAAGTTGTCCAATGGACTGTGCTCGCTCAACCCGAATCAAGACCGCTTGGCGATGGTGTGCGACATGCTCGTCAGCGCTGACGGCGAGGTCTCGGCTTACCAATTTTTCCCGGCTGTGATCTGCTCGCATGCGCGCTTCACTTACACCGAAGTGGCAGCTATTTTGGCCAATACGCGTGGCCCTGAAGCGCAGCGCCGCAAAGACCGCGTCGGCGATTTGATCAACCTGCACGACGTTTACCGCGCGTTGTTGAAAGAGCGCGCCAAGCGCGGCGCAGTCGATTTCGAAACCACGGAGACGCAAATTGTTTGCGACGACAACGGGCGCATCGAAAAAATCATTCCACGCACGCGCAATGAAGCGCACAAGCTGATCGAAGAAGCGATGCTTGCGGCCAACGTTTGCGCGGCTGATTTCATTGCAGTAAACAAGCACCCGTCGTTATACCGCGTCCACGAGGGCCCCACGCCCGAGAAAAAAACCCTGCTGCAAAATTATTTGCGCGCACTCGGCTTGGGTTTGAGCGTCAGCGACAACCCCAAGCCGGCTGAGTTCCAAGCCATCGCGGCGGCCACCAAAGACCGGCCCGATGCGATGCAAATCCACACTATGTTGCTGCGCTCGATGCAGCAAGCCATCTATACCGGCACCAACAGCGGCCACTTCGGCTTGGCCTACGAGGCTTACACCCACTTCACCAGCCCGATACGCCGCTACCCCGATTTGCTGGTTCACCGCATCATCAAAGCGTTGTTGATGCAAAAGCGTTATTCGCTCAGCAGGGCCATGGTCGACGCCGCACCGAAAGCGCGTTTGTCCACCAAGTCACCGAAGGCCAAGAAGCCCGGGTCCGATGTGCGCTTGAGCCCAGAGGACGAAATTTGGGACGTGGCCGGAGCGCATTGCAGCGCCAACGAGCGCCGCGCCGACGAAGCCTCGCGTGACGTCGAAGCCTGGCTCAAATGTCGCTACATGCGCGAGCACTTGGGCGAGGAATATGGCGGTGCTGTCAGCAGCGTCACCAGCTTCGGTTTGTTCGTGCAACTCGACGGCCTTTACGTCGAAGGCTTGGTTCACATCACTGAATTAGGCGGCGAGTACTACCGTTTCGACGAGGTAAGACAAGAGTTGCGCGGCGAGCGCAGCGGCGTGAAGTACGGCGTCGGTGCGCGGGTGAGGGTGCAAGTCAGCCGCGTTGACTTGGACAGCCGCAAGATCGATTTCCGTCTGGTCCACGAAGGCCAAACTGAGCCGCCTTTGGGCAACCGCGCCAAACGTGACCGCACCTTGGATCGCGACGGCAGCGCAGTGTCTGAGCTCGCTTCAATCAAGGAGGCGGACCGCGCGGTGAAAGCCGCGAAGCGCAAGGTCGGCGCGCCCAAAAGTCACGCTTCGCGTGCAGTGAAAACGCTCGCGCGCAAAGGTCCGTCCAAGGCCACCAAGCGTCGCTGAAGCACGTTCACGTGCGACAGATTTTTTCTAAGGAAACCAGTTCATGACAATTCGATTTGACGGCCGCGTTGCCGTGGTCACGGGTGCCGGTGGCGGCTTGGGCCGCCAACACGCGTTGGCTTTGGCCGCGCGTGGTGCCAAGGTAGTCGTGAATGATTTGGGCGGCACCCTGAACGGGCAGGGCGGCACACCGCTTGCCGCGCAAGCCGTGGTCGATGAAATATTTGCTGCGGGTGGCGTGGCCATCGCCAGTGGCGCATCGGTCACCGATTCGTTGGCAGTGCAGGCCATGATGGACGACGCCGTGAGAACCTGGGGTCGCGTAGATATTTTGGTCAACAACGCTGGGATCTTGCGCGACAAGAGTTTCAGCAAAATGGAGCTCGACGACTTCCGTTTGGTGATGGAAGTGCATTTGATGGGCGCGGTCAACTGTTGCAAAGCTGTGTGGGACTTGATGCGCGCACAAAACTACGGCCGCATCGTGATGACGACCTCGTCGTCGGGCCTGTACGGCAACTTCGGTCAGGCCAACTACGGCGCCGCCAAGATGGCCCTGGTCGGGCTGATGCAAACTTTGAGCATTGAAGGTGCCAAGAACAACATCCGCGTCAATTGCCTGGCCCCGACCGCTGCCACACGCATGACCGAAAACCTCATGCCCGAAGCCGTGTTGAAACTCCTCACGCCTAAATCCGTGACACCAGGCTTGCTGGCCTTGGTGAGCGAGGACGCGCCCACACGCGCGATCTTGTGCGCCGGAGCCGGTGCCTTTGAGCGGGCACATATCACCCTGACGCGAGGCATTTTTGTGGGCATGCCCGGGGACGCCGCCGAGCAAGTCGCGGCGCGGTTCGATGTGCTGTCGCAGCGCAACGGCGAAACCGTGCCTGAGAGCGGCGCTGCACAAGGGATGTCCGAAATCACGAAGGCGAGCAGCGCATTAATCTGAGCGTTTTCACCGCCGGTCAATCTGCCGGTTTGCGTGCGCCAGCTTAATGGAGTTGTCTGCGGTGTCGTCCACGATCTCGTGGCCTTGCAGATCGAACGCGTGTGCTTGCGCCTCGAAGCCCAGCGCTTGCAGTTGTTCGAGCTGCTGCCGAAGGCCGATGTAGTGGAGCATCACGCCGTAGTCGTGGCAGTCGTAGTTGATGACCTAATATTTGGGCGTGCGAACCTCCAGGACTCGAAGTTGGCGGCGTCGCAGCCACCGCAGTGGCATTTGTCTGCGAAAGCGGATCATGCGCACCAAGAGTCGCGCTGGATTGGTCGAAGGCTTGAATTCTGGCCACTGAAATGCGACGCGGTGTTCGGGGCTGTATTGGTTGTGGGTTGAGAACAAGACCACGCCATCTGGTTTGAGCACACGGAAAACTTCGCGCACTATGAGCAGTCTGTCCTCGGGCGAAATCATACCGATGCCGTTGCAACTGAACACCGCTAAAAACACCGAGTCGTTCTGCACCGGCGCCATTAAACGCGCAGCCATGACTTCAAACCGCTCATGCGGAAAGCGTTGCCGACAGGCAGTGATCATGGCCGCGCTGTTTTCTACGCCAAGATAGTCGGAGCTGATGTCGCACAACGCCCTGGTGGTGCGTCGTCCGCCCGCGCCGATGTCCAAGATTGCCTGACCCTGAGCATGCGGCAAGACTGTGGGCAAAGCCGCGTGCTCGGCTGCGCTCAGATCATCGCGATGGTAGGTGCGTCACCGAAGCGGGCTTGTTCATTTCGTCGCGGTTGACTAGGTCGATAGACGTGAAAATCCGGGGAAGTTAACAACGGCGATGCTTGTGAGCCCAGTCGCGCGCCTTCTTCACCGCCGCACAGTTTCGCGCACTGCGTCACGCCCACTTACACCACAAGCGTCTGAACAAAAAAACTCGCACAAGGCGAGTTTCATCGGCAGGTTGCCTGAGGGAAACCTGCCAGCTCAAAAGCTACCCGCCGGTTTAGTCCGAAGCTGAGTGCGTCGAGCTTGTGGCTGGTTCTGAGCGCGGCTGCGACGCCCCACCCAAAGGGTCGTTGTCAGCGGCCTGTATGTTGTGAGCCAATTGACCCTTAGGCCCTTGAACAACCTCAAAATTTACCCGACCACCTTGTTTCAGGGTTTTGAAGCCATCCATCTGGATCGCGGAAAAGTGCGCGAACACATCTTCACCTCCATCTTGGGGTTCAATGAACCCGAATCCTTTGGCATCGTTGAACCACTTGACCGTGCCTGTTGCCATGCTGCTTCTCCATTATTTCAAGCCTTGAGTTTCCCCGAGCCCGGTGCTGTATGTCAATGCATTGACCTATCTAAATAAGTTTTAGCATAGACATTTACTCGCCAAAGTTGAGGAAGCGCTGGCTGACTCATGGGGCAATCGAAGAATGGCGCAAATGCGACTTTTAACGCCTTGCACTGCGTCAGCTCGACTCAATATGCCCTGTTGAGTGCTAGCGCGATCCAAATCGATAGAATGAGTCTATGCCTGAAGAGAAGCCTAAATCACCGACGAGACCAGCTCAGCCCTTGCGTCCCGACAACGGGCAGGGCGCGATTGTTCTGGAGCGCAAAACAGCCAAAACAGTTCCGCCGCCGATGTGTCGGGTGATCCTGCTCAACGACGACTACACGCCGATGGAATTTGTGGTGATGGTGTTACAGGAGTATTTCAAACATGACTTAGAGGTCGCGACGCAAATCATGCTGAAAATTCATCATGATGGACGCGGTGTTTGCGGTGTCTTTTCAAAAGATGTCGCCGCCACCAAAGTAGAACTGGTGCAAGCTGCCGCACGTCGCGGTGGCCACCCTTTGCAATGCATTATGGAGGCCGCATGATCGCCCAAGAGCTTGAAGTCAGTCTGCACATGGCGTTTGTCGAGGCTCGTCAGCAGCGACACGAATTCATTACCGTCGAGCACTTGTTGATGGCTTTGCTGGACAACCCTTCAGCCGCCGAAGTGCTGAAAGCTTGCTCTGCCAACATCGACGATTTGCGCAAGAGTTTGGTGCAATTCATCAAGGAAAACACGCCCACGGTGGGTGGCGCTGACGAGGTGGACACACAGCCCACTTTGGGGTTCCAGCGCGTCATACAGCGCGCGATTATGCACGTGCAGTCCACCGGCAGCGGCAAGAAAGAAGTCACCGGCTCGAATGTGCTGGTAGCCATTTTTGGCGAAAAAGATTCGCACGCCGTCTACTATCTTCACCAACAAGGCGTCACGCGTCTGGATGTGGTGAACTTCATCGCGCACGGCATCAAAAAATCTGATCCTCCTGAGGCGGTGAAGCCCAGTGAAGGTGCGGGCAGTGAGGCCGAAAAGGACGACGGCGATGGCAAAGGGTCGCCGATCGAACAGTTCACTCAAAACCTGAACCAGCTGGCCCGCGACGGCAAGATCGATCCGCTGATCGGGCGCGAGCACGAAGTTGAGCGCGTCATCCAAATACTGTGCCGTCGCCGCAAAAACAACCCGCTGCTGGTGGGCGAGGCCGGCGTCGGCAAAACTGCCATTGCCGAGGGTTTGGCATGGCGTATTACGCAAAACGACGTTCCTGAGGTGTTGGCCAACGCCATCGTTTACTCG
>JANPNT010000189.1:0-5493 GCA_031427655.1 Burkholderiales bacterium | reverse complement strand
TTCGTTCAGCCCTTTCGCTGAATGAATCCCTGCATCTGTAAACAGCGGGGCCTCGCGCAACTTCGTGGTCTGCGAATTGGGTCGGGTGGTCGTCATTTGCGCCTTGGCCGCCAGCGCGATCGCACCCAACGCCGCGCACGGGCGGTTCAAACGCAACACGCCCGACCTCATCCCCGTGGTGGGGTTGGGACTACGCCGTGCTCGGAGTGTGGGCGGCAGAAGGAACGCCGGCTGCAAGACGGCCGCGGCGGTCCATTTTTTTACCGGCTTTTTGTCCCATCCCTACGGCTATGGGCCTGCAAACTCGGCAAAAACTGTCCTCGCTCGGGCCGCCTCGCACAAATGTGCATTGAACGCCTCTTCTTCGGTGACTTGTCTTCTGGCGCGACAGAAGAAAGTTACTCGGCTGCCCGGCCTGAAACTACAAACGCGCGGGCGCGGTCGCGGCCAGCGCCAATTCAAGCAAAAGCAAACTCAAGCAAACCCAAACTCAAGCGTAATCCGACACCGGTGGACAACTGCACACCAAATTCCGATCCCCGTAAACGTTGTCCACCCGCCCCACTGGCGACCAGTACTTCGCGCCACGCAGCGACGGCATTGCAACCCCGCCCTCCTCACGGCTGTAGGCATGCGTCCACTCAGACGCCATCAGGGAAGCCGCCGTGTGAGGTGCAAATTTCAGCGGGTTGTCTTCGCGCGACCACACACCCGTCTCCACTTTGCGTATCTCTTCGCGGATGGCAATCATCGCCGTGACGAAGCGGTCCAGCTCGTGCAGCGGCTCGCTCTCGGTGGGCTCGACCATCAGCGTGCCGGCCACCGGGAAGCTCAAGGTGGGCGCGTGGAACCCGTAGTCGATCAAGCGCTTGGCAACATCTTCGGCGCTGATGCCGGAAGTCTCTTTCAAAGGTCGCAAATCCAAAATGCATTCGTGCGCCACGCCACCACCTTTGAAGTCTGCGATGTTGCTGCTGTAGTGAATTTCATAGTGGTCGGCCAAACGCGCGGCCACGTAGTTGGCGCTAAGGATGGCCACTTCGGTAGCAGCTTGCAAACCTTCGCTGCCCATCATGCGCACATACATCCAGCTGATCGGCAGCACCGCCGCATTGCCCAACGGGGCCGCGCTGATGGCACCCACGCCGTGGGGTGTGATCAAGCCTGACGAGTGGTGCGCTGGCAGGAACGGCACCAGGTCTGCCACCACGCACACCGGCCCCACGCCGGGGCCGCCGCCGCCGTGCGGAATGCAAAAGGTTTTGTGCAAATTGAGGTGGCTCACATCGCCGCCAAATTCACCCGGTGCGGCCACGCCGACCAGCGCGTTCATGTTGGCACCGTCTACGTAAACACGGCCGCCGTGTTGATGCACCAAGGTGCACAACTCTTTCACGCGCGCATCGAACACGCCGTACGTTGAGGGGTAGGTGATCATCACGGCGGCCAAGATGGCACTGTGTTGTTCGCACTTGGCGCGCAGGTCGTCAAGGTCGACATTGCCGCTCGCGTCGCACCGCACCACCACCACTTGCATGCCCGCCATTTGCGCGCTGGCCGGGTTGGTGCCATGGGCCGATTCGGGGATCAGGCAAATGGTGCGCGCATGGTCACCGCGCGAGGCGTGCCAGGCCTGGATCACCAACAGGCCTGCGTACTCGCCTTGTGAGCCTGCGTTGGGTTGCAGGCTGACGCCTGCGTAGCCGGTGGCTTGGCACAACCACTCGCGCAGTTGAACGTCCAGTTCGGCATAACCGGCCAATTGATCGGCCGGTGCGAAGGGGTGCATGTGCGCGAATTCTGGCCAGGTGATGGGCAGCATTTCGCTGGTAGCGTTGAGCTTCATGGTGCACGAGCCCAGCGGGATCATGGTGCGGTCAAGCGCCAGGTCTTTGTCGGACAGGCTGCGGATGTAGCGCAGCATTTCGGTTTCGCTGTGATGGCGATTGAAGACAGGGTGGGTGAGGTAGGCGGAGGTGCGACGCATCGCAGCGGGAATCAAACTGTCAACGCCGTTCTCGAATTGCGCCATGTCGGGCAGCGCCTGGCCGGGTGCGGCGAACACGCCCCAGATGGCTTCGATGTCTTCGCGCGTGGTGGTTTCGTCCAGGTTGATGCCGAGCATGGTGTCGCCCCATTCGGGAAAGCGGCGCAGGTTCATGCCTTGGTCTCGAGCGCGTTGTGCCAGCGATGCAGTGGCAGCGCCGGTGTCCAACACGACGGCATCAAAGGCGCTGGTAGATCGAACCGCGCAGCCCAATTCTTTCAAGCCTGCAGCGAGGATGGCGGTGTAGCTGGCCACGCGCTGCGCAATGCGCTTCAAGCCCGCAGGGCCGTGGTACACGGCGTACATGCTGGCGATCACAGCCAGCAACACCTGCGCGGTGCAGATGTTGGAGGTGGCCTTTTCGCGGCGTATGTGTTGTTCGCGTGTTTGCAGCGCCAGGCGGTAGGCCGGGTTGCCATGGCTGTCGATGCTCACGCCCACCAAACGGCCAGGCATGCTGCGCTTGAACTCGTCTTTGCAGGCCATGTAGGCCGCGTGCGGGCCGCCTGCACCCATGGGCACGCCGAAACGCTGGGTCGTGCCCAAGGCAATGTCGGCACCCAATTCGCCGGGCGGCGTGATGAGGGTCAGGGCCAGCAAATCGGCCGCCACGATGAAGGCGGCTTGGTGTGCGTGGATGCGTGCAGCATCGGCGCGCACGTCATGGATGGCCCCCGAGGTGGTGGGCAGTTGCACCAGCACGGCGAAGTAGTCGCCTGCGGCAATCAACGCGTCCCACGCTTCTGCTGAATTTGCCAGCACCACGTTCAAGCCCAGCGGGCCTGCGCGCGTTTGGATCACCTCGATGGTCTGCGGATGGCAATCGCCTGCCACCACGAAGGTGTTGCTTTTGCTTTTGACGCTGCGCCTGGCCAGCGTCATGGCCTCGGCTGCGGCAGTGGCTTCGTCCAACATCGAGGCGTTGGAAATGGCCATGCCGGTCAGGTCGCACACCATGGTTTGGAAGTTCATCAGGGCTTCCAACCGGCCCTGTGAAATCTCGGCTTGGTAGGGCGTGTAGGCGGTGTACCAAGCCGGGTTTTCCAAGATGTTGCGCTGAATCACGCCGGGGGTGAAGGTGCCGTGATAGCCCTGACCGATGAAGCTTTTCAGCACTGTGTTCTTGCTGGCGATGCGCTTCATTTCAACCAGCGCCTGCGCTTCAGACAGTGGCGCAGGCAAGGCCATCGCTTGGCTGCGTGCAATGGCGCGAGGCACCACGGTGTCGATCAAGGCGCGACGCGACGCCGCCCCAATCACGCTGAGCATGTGCGCTTCGTCTTGCTCGGTGGGCCCAATGTGGCGCGCCACAAATTCGGTGGCGTTTTCAAGTTCAGCAAGTGATTTATGGGCAGACATCAACATGGCAGGGCGTCCTGTAAAGCTTCAAATATTTCGTTGCGTTTCAAGGGTCGCGTTTTAAGCGTTCTTGACGAGCAAGTCGTAAGCCGGTGCGTCCATCAAGGCTTCGAATTCCTTCATGTCCGACACGCGCACTTTCATGAACCAGCCCGTGCCCAGTGGGTCGGTGTTGGCCAGCGACGGGTCGCCTCGCAGCGCTTCGTTGACTTCCACGATTTCGCCGCTCACCGGCATGAACAAATCAGCGGCTGCTTTGACCGACTCGACCACTCCGGCCACGTCGCCTTTTTTGAAGCTGCTGCCCACGGCGGGCAGGTCGACGAACACCACGTCACCGAGCGCGTCTTGCGCATGCACGGTGATGCCGACAACAGCGGCCTCGTGGTCTTCGATGTTGATCCATTCGTGGTCGGGGGTGTACATCGTGGTCATGGTGTGTCCTTTGCAAAAAGTTGAAGTGAGTTCAGCCGCTGAATGTTGATTGCGGACAGCTGTCCGCGGAATGTTGACCGCGGCCAGCTGCCCGCGGAATGTTGACCGCGAACAGCTACCCGCGGAAGTAGTTGTTGGGCGTGAAAGGCAGGGCCGTCACGCGCATTGGGTAGCGTTTGCCGCGCACTTCGGCATAAACCTCGTGGCCAACGAGCGCATGGTTCATGGCCAGGTAGGCCATGGCGATGGGCTGGTTCACCGTGGGGGCAAGGGTGCCGCTGGTGACGGTGCCGAGCTTGTGGCCGTGCGTGTCAACAATGAGCGCGCCTTCGCGCACTGGCACTCGTTCCAAGCCCGTCATGCCAACGCGTTTGTTGCTGGCACCGGACGTGAGTTGCGCGTTGATGACGTCGGCACCTGGGTAGCCGCCCGCCCGCGCGCCGCCGCTGCGTCGCACTTTTTGGATGGCCCACGTCAGCGCGGCTTCGACCGGCGTGGTGGTGGGGTTTATGTCGTGGCCGTACAGGCACAGGCCCGCCTCCAAGCGCAGCGTGTCGCGCGCGCCCAAACCGATGGGTGCCACTTCAGGCTGAGCGAGCAGGGCACGCGCCAAGGCTTCGGCCTGCTGCGACGGCACTGAAATCTCAAAACCGTCTTCGCCGGTGTAGCCCGAGCGCGTTACAAAGCAATCGGCACCGTTCAAGTTGAAGTCGCCGGCTGTCATGAAGGTCAATGCGGCCACCTGCGCGTTCAAACGCGACAACACCGTCACCGCTTGCGGGCCTTGCAGCGCCAGCAAAGCTCGGTCAGGCAGCGGCACCACTGTGCAGCGATGGCCGATGTTTGTGATGAGGTGCTGCGTGTCTGCGGCTTTGCAAGCGGCGTTGACGATGAGGAACAAATCCTTGTCGTGAGAAGCAGCTCGTCGCGTGATCATCAAGTCGTCCAAGATGCCGCCGTTGGCATTGGTGAACAGGCCGTAGCGCTGTTTGCCTGCTGGCAAATCGACGACGTCCACGGGCACCAAAGTTTCAAGCGCCGCAGCCGCATCGGGCCCCAACAAACGCAACTGGCCCATGTGCGAGACGTCAAACAAACCTGCAGCGGTGCGGCAGTGTTTGTGCTCGGCCATGATGCCGGTCGGGTAGCTCACGGGCATGTCGTAACCGGCAAACGACACCATCTTGGCGCCCAGTTCAACGTGCAGTGCGTGCAGCGGGGTTTTCAACAAAGCGGTTTCAGACATCAAAGTCTCCGAAGGCAATCGCTGAACGAACGGCCACAAACAAACGTTCGTGGTGTTCGGGGATGCCCTCGCTGTCCGCTTTACCTGAGAGATTGGCGGCTTCTGCGCTTGTGTGTTCAAACGCAGAAAACCGCTTGCCCCTTCGGTGGACTCACTCGGTGGTGAGCCTCTCTCCAGTGAGGAACGCGGCAAATTTTCGCCACGTTTGTCAGTCCTTTTGCCTGAGCGTTCCTGCCTGCGGTGAAGCGGGCTCTGCGCCTTCGGCGGCTTCTCGGGGAAGCTCTCTCCTGACGGGGCGTAGTGTAGCAGCGGGGCATGTTTAGGGGTCAGTTGGCAGGAGTATGGTGACTGAAAGCACGCGTTAGAAAGTCATATAAAAACCGATATGGAGACTGCCCCATGACCA
>JANPNT010000188.1:0-6136 GCA_031427655.1 Burkholderiales bacterium | reverse complement strand
GTTTCAGTAAAGCTGTTGCCTGCACCAAAACGCACGGTGGCGTAATCGGAGATCAAAATGTTGTCTGCTGTGAAAGCAGAACCTGCCAACCCTGCGCCAGCGGGGTTGAGCGTGAACGACGGCAGTGCCGATGCGCTGGCGCAAAGTGCGGCCAAGGCCAACGCAACGGCGCTGCGTTTTAGCAATGGTTTGGGTGATGCTGTGAAGGAAAGTGTCATGGTGTGCTCCAGGATGTCAGGTGTAGATCGCACGGATTCGTGCAAGAGATTTCATGAGCCCGCTCCCTCACCCCGCATTTCGGTGCGCTGTGCAGAATGGAGAACGGATCACGTGACAGAGACTAGGCAGTAAAGGCTTGTTACTCTGTGCGGTAGGACACTTAACTCTGCAACAGCGGCCATTGGGTTAGGGGGGTGCGCCAGGCGACTTGTAAGCAGCTGGCGGCTTCAAGAAGTACTCCAACGGTCGCCTGCCTGCTGCAGCCGTGGGAGCCGCGGCCCGACCCAAACGAAACAACATGCAAGGACGTGCAGACTGGTGCTGTGTGTCCAGTTGCGCGCTGAGGCTTTGCAAACCGTCAGCCAAACGCTTTTGCGTTGCCGGACTGACCCCACCGGGACCGCTTTTTTGTTGCACCAGCACGGTAGTCGCCGCCATCGGTTGGAGTGACAAGCCGTGGGTTTCGCACGCCAGCCACAAGCGCTGGAAGGCTCGTCCGGCTTGAACATGGGCAGTGGCTGTATCGGCCGCATCCACCATCACCAAGCCAATGTGTGGTGCCAAAGCACAGGGCAAATAAGCCGAGCGGACACCGAGCGCGAAATGCGCGCCCATCATGTCAGCTGCGCGCATCACACCCCAGTGACGCAGCATCGCGAAAGGCCATCGCATGGCCCATTCCACTTGCAATGCAGCAGGCGGCAAGCCTTCCAACACCGTGCCTTCCCAACCGCGCTCAAAGCGGATCGCGGAGAACATTTCCTGGTGCAAGCCAACGCGGCGAAAGCGCTCGGTTTCTGCGGTGCGAATCAGGCTCAAGGCGCGCCTGCGCTGCGCACCCTGCGCCAACCACTGGACGCTGGCACCCGACACCGATTGCGCGGCGGCGCTGAGCTGCGCCAGCTCGCTTTCCAGCAGCGGCGCACGTTGATAAAAGCGTCGGTTGGTGTGGCGCGTTGAGATGGCACCGTCAAGCGGATCGAGCACCGGCGGTGCCGCCTGCCAACTCAGATCGACCACCCGCGATGAACGCGCCACCTCTGTCGCCGCCTCTGTCGCGCCCTGCCCGGGGTCGAGTCGCCATGCGGCGTGTGTCAATAGACCCATGGCCTGCGCTCGCAGCGTGATGTTTTCAACCACCGCACCGAATGACATCAAAGCCAGCATTTTGCGGTCGGGGTGTGCGGCCCAGGAGTCGCTGTCGGTGGCGTGCAGCGTGACAACTTCAGGCCCCACTTCCAACCAAAAATAGTGCTTGTTTTCAGCCGACGGCGCGTGGATGCCGGCGGTCAGAATTTGATGCAGCGCGGCGGTGTGGGGAATCATTCAGAACCCCGCAAGCGCCGCTTCGCCACGCGCAGCAACAAGCGCTGCATCGGGTTGCGGTTGCCGCCTGGTCGCCAGGTGCGGTGCAGTTGATTGCGGTAGGCATCAAAGTGCAAACCACGTGGTGCGGCAATCACCTTGCCGCGGCCCAGCACCAGCTTCAACACCTGTGCCGCCGCCACCCCGCTGCACAACTGCACGGCGATGGCGGTCGAGGGGCCACGCCGCTGCGCCAGGTCGACGCGGCTGCGGTCGACCAAGTACGACATCTGCAACATGCTGGGCGACAAGCCCACCAAAAAACGCAGCGCTTGTTCGTCTTCGCTTTGGCCTTCAAATTGAAAATAGTCGTCGAAGCTCATGCCGCCCGGCACGAAGTTCAGCAAAGCCGCGCCCATGCCCAAGGGCGCGACAGTCACGCCGGGGATTCCCAGTTCGCGGCATCGCGCAAACACCAAGCGGCGCATCGGCAGGGCAAAAAAATCGAGCCCGTCGAGGTAAACATTTCCGTCTTTCAAAAAAGCGTCTAGGTTGTGCACGTCCAGGCCCTGATCGAAAACGCGGATGTCGATTTCGGGGTTGATGTCGCGCGCCATGGCGACCATCACGTCGGTCTTTTTATGGCCGAGCGTGGACATCGTTGCGCCCACTTGGCGATTGAAATTGGCGATGGCGTAGGTGTCGAAATCGGCGACTGAAAACGCACCCACACCCAGCCGTGCCAAGGTAAGCAGGTGCACCCCGCCCACGCCGCCCAAACCGGCAATGCACACCCGCGTGTTCTTCAAGAGCAGTTGCTCGCTTTCCAGCAACCAGCCCAAGTTGCGCGAAAAAGCTTCGTCGTAAGAGAACCTGGTCATCGGCAGCTGAGGCTCAAAACTCGGTGTCGAACGTCGGGGCCGAAATACCGTCAAAGGCCCGCGGCGAATACGCCGCATCGGGTTGAGTACGAAGCAGCCGCCCGACGATGCTGGCTTCTTCCGCCACCGAAAAAAAATAGGGATAAAGCGAGCGTGTGTGCTCGGCCATTTCAGGCTTGCCACCGTACTGCGCAATCTGCGCGTGCGCATGCGCAAAGTTCAAACACAGCAGCACCGAAGGCGCATTCACGCGCGGGTTCACACGCTGTGGGCCCATCACTTCAAACCCCAACATGCGCTCGTAATAACGGCGGTGGCGCGGGTTCACTTCGATCAGCAAATCATCAAACGCCATCATGCGGTGAGAGTAGATGTAGGCCACATGAAACAGCGAGGCGAGCACGCGTTTGGAACGCACTACGCTGTCGATGGCCAGCTTGGTGAATTCGCACAAATTACGGCCTGCTGCGCGCAGCGAAGTGGTCTCGGCGATGAAGGGGTCGTCTGCGTTCAGCCCGGCCGGTGAGTCAAAACCGATGGTGATGGTGCCAATGGTGACCTCGGAGTCGCTCGCCATCAAAGTGATGCGGGTAGGCAACTGCTGGGCAGCCAGTGGTGTGGTGAGATAGCCCCGCGACGCATACATGCGGTTGATCAAGATGCTGGCGGAGCTGCGCTGGCCCATCGAGTTGGCGCTGCGAATTTTGAACAAGCGGCGGCTCACCTCATCGATCTGCGCATCGCTGTGTGGTGATGCGTCCTGTATCAGCGACCGCAAAGGATGCAGAGGCTCGAAGGGCACACCAATGATTGTGTCGCCGGGCAATGTGCGTCCTGTGAGTGTTTAGCGGGCGGTAGCGAAAGGGTGCATCGTATTACCCAGGGTGTGTAGTCTGGTTGACGCAAGCCGTCTGTGCGCAAGTGCACAGTTACAGGTTGTGTATTGTGTGCTGCGAGATTTGGTGAGCGCGTGGCTGGCCCGGCCGCCCTTAGCTTGCCTACATCACCAGCTTGCAAAACTCCGCCACTTCTTGCAGCAGCTTCGCCGAGACGGCTTGTGCGGCTTGAACGCCACCGCGCGGGTCGTCGCTGAGTGCAGGCTCGGTGGCGTCGAATTCGCGCACCGCCAACACGCGCCGGCTGCTGGTTTGGATCAAGCTCACGCGAAGCGTCAAGCGCACGCGGCTGGGTTGCGTGCTGAAGTCTTGCTGCAGGCGAATCAAGTCGGTGTCAAGCGCGAAGTCGCTGACCGCAGGTGTCGGTGCCAGAAGCACCGCGCCCGCCGCCGAGGTGCGCGTCAATTCGCGGCTCAGCACCTCGACCATCCACTGCGCCAGCATGCGCGCCGGGGTATCAGCCCACTCGCTGCGGGCGAAGTGTTCCAACTGTTGCGGGCTTCGGGTGTAGACCATGTAGGCGCTGTCAAAACCTGCCGCCGCACGCAGTGGGTTGACCACCAAGGTGGGGCCCTTCGCCAAGTCGATTTGAACAACTTGAGCGTGGCCCGCGCCGCTTGAGAGTGTGTAAAACGCAGGCGTGGCCGGTGGGCTGGGCAACAAAGAACCGCAGGCCGACATCAAGCCTGCCGTCACCATCATCAAAACGGAATTAAGCGCCGATTTCATGGTGCAGTTGCCGGTTGTGAAACATCCATTGCAGCGCGTATGGGCGGGCCTTCACCTGGCCCATCGGCCAACGTGCCGCGACCGCGCAGCAGGCTCGCGGGGTTGCGCTCGGTCTGCTCGGTGAGGCGGCGCAGCGATGCCGACAGCACGCTCAAGTCGTTCACCAACATTTGAATGGCCGGCACGGTTTGCGCGGTGAGGCGCTGCACATCGGCTCCCACGGCTTCCACCGTTTTACCGGCCTGCGTGCCTGCAGCCGCGGTGTCGTTGCCCATTTTTTCGACTGCTGCGGCGCTGCGCGACAGGCGTGCTGCCAGCGGTTCAATTTGCGTGCTGAGTTGGATCGACAGTCGCGCCGTGTTGTCCATGGTGCGGCCCAAATTGGTGATGGTCGAGTCCAGCGTGCTTTGGCGTGCAGCCACGGTGCGCGACACCACAGCAATGTCGGCCAGTGCGCTGCTCAGGGCGATGCGGTTTTCGTCACTCAGCAATTTGTTGACGCTGTTGGCGGTGCTGTCGATCTTGGCGGCGACGTTGGTGAGCACGTTCTCCAAACGCGCAGCCAACGAAGCCTTGGTGCGAATCTGGGGCAACTCGCCCTCCTGTGTGGCCACCAACAGGGGCCCATTGGGCGAGCCGCCGCTCAGCTCCACATAGGCGATGCCGGTGAGGCCCTGCGTCTTTAATACGGCCACGGTTTCAATTTGGACCGGCGTGCCGCGCTCGATGGCGAACACCAAATGCACGCGCTGCGGATTGGTTGCGTCCAGCCTGATGCTGCGTACCTTGCCCACCTCCACACCGTTGTATTTGACCGGCGCGTTGAGGTTCAAGCCCGACACCGATTCATCGGCCACCGCTTGGTACAGGTCAACCTTTTTTTGCCATGCGCCGCCCGAGGCAATCCACAGCAAACCGGCAATCAAAACGCCGCCCAGCACCAACACGAAAGTGCCCACCAAGGTGTAGTTGACCTTGGTTTCTATGATGGATTCTCCGGTGGTGTGGGTGTGGGTGTGCGCTCGGGTTCGGTCTGGGCTTGGCTTTGCAGCGCCGCGCGGCCGCGAGGGCCCTCAAAAAACTGTCGCACCGCCGGCACGCTCATCTTCGACAACTCCGCCATCGAGCCGATCCCTTCGACCTTGCCGTCGGCCAGCACCGCCACGCGGTCGGCCACGCCCCAAAGCAGGTCCAAGTCGTGGGTGATCATGACGACGGTCAGGCCGAAAACGTCACGCAGCTTCAGCACCAATTCGTCCACCCCGGCGGCGCTGACCGGGTCCAGGCCGGCGGTGGGCTCGTCCAGAAACAGCAGTTCAGGATCGAGCGCCAAGGCGCGCGCTAGCGAGGCACGCTTCATCATGCCTCCGCTCAACTCCGACGGGTACTGCGCGCCCACCTCGGGTCCCAGCCCGGTCATGGCCAGCTTCGCCGCCGCCACTTCGTTGATCAACTCATCAGACAACTCGGTGAATTCACGCAGCGGCAGGCCGACGTTTTCTTGAACCGTCAAAGCCCCAAACAAGCCGCCGTGCTGAAACATCACGCCCCACCTTTGGCGAAGCGCCAGGCCCGCCTCAACGTGCTCAGAGTTCACTGTCTTCAAATCGACGCCAAGCACCTTGATGTCACCGGCGTCGGGCGGGTGCAGCAAGATCAACTCGCGCAGCAAGGTGGACTTGCCCGAGCCGCTGCCGCCAATCAAGGCAAAAATTTCAGCGCGCCGCACTTCGAAGTTGATGTCGCTGTGCACCACATGCGAGCCGAACTGCGTGGCGACATGGCGCACCGAGATCACTAGCTCAGAGGAGTCGAGGGCGGCTGTGTTCATAAATCCAGCGCGCTGAAAATCACCGAGAACACCGCGTCGGTGACGATTACCATGAAGATGGACTGCACCACCGCGCGCGTGGTTTGGCGGCCCACGCTGTCGGCCCCGCCGTGCGTGCGGAAGCCCTGGAAGCAGCCCACCATCACAATCACGGCCCCAAAAACCGGAGCCTTGGCAATGCCCACCAAATAGGTGCTGATGCCCACCGCTTTGACCAAGCGGTCGAGGAATTCCGGGAAACCCACGCCCAGCTGCGAACGCGCCAGCACCATGCC
>JANPNT010000187.1:0-8330 GCA_031427655.1 Burkholderiales bacterium | reverse complement strand
GTGCGCTTGAAGCGGCGCAATGCAACGTCGAACGGCTCGTTTTCTTTGACGCGAATCGTAGTCATGTAACAGTTAAATCCTGAAATAGAGCACTCGGTGTGAGTGCATCAGTGGGAAGTAGGTCCGGGCTTCCGACCCACTGAGGGCGGCAAGTGTCCAAAAAACTTTGTACACAAGCTCGCTGATCGCAGCGCGGGTTTGCCAATAAAGAGATGGAGTATAGCCCGGAAAATAAGGGCATAGACGAGACCCATGACCGGCAAAGTCAAGATGCCGATGACGCCATGGCCCGGGCGCAAGCCGCCGCACTGGCCCAAGCCCATTGAAAGTTGTAGCCGCCCAACCAGCCTGTCACGTCAACCACCTCGCCGATGAAATGCAAGCCTTGGACGCGCTGGCTTTCCATGCCGTTGGAACTGAGCTCGCGCGTGTCCACGCCGCCACTGGTGACTTCGGCTTTTTTATAACCCTCGGTGCCGTTGGGCGTCAGCTCCCACGATTGCAAGTCGGCTGCGAGTTGCTGCAAATCGCGGTCGCGTACCTCCGCCATCGGTTTGTCGGCGAGGCTTGGTTGTCTTCCCAGCCAGGTCTCTGCCAAACGGCGCGGCATCAGCTCGATCAGCTCATTCGACAGCTTGCGCCGCGACTGCGCTTTGGCCTCAAGCAGCTTTTGCCTCAAATCATGGGCGGGTGACAAATCGATGCGCAGCGGTGCACCGGGTTGCCAATAGCTCGATATCTGCAACACCGCTGGGCCACTCATGCCGCGGTGGGTGAATAACAGGTCCTCTAAAAATTCGCCTTGGGTTTTGCCATGACCGGTTTGCACCCGCGCCTCCAGTGACAGGCCCGCCAACGGCACGAACGGCTGCCAGGCGGCGGCGTCGAAGGTCAACGGAACCAGCGCAGGGCGGGTGTCGATCATGTGATGGCCGAACTGGCGCGCCAGGCGATAGCCGAAGTCGGTGGCACCAATTTTGGGAATGGACAAGCCGCCGGTGGCGATGACCAGAGACTTGCTTCGCACCCTGCCTCGGTCGGTGCCGACTTCAAACCCGCTGGTGGTTTGCTGCACTTCGCTGACTGCGCAGGGCTGCCAATGCGTCACGCTGCCACGCTGGCACTCGGCCAGCAGCATTTGAATCACGTCGTCGCTGGAATCGTCGCAAAACAGTTGGCCTTTGTGCTTTTCGTGAAAGCCTATGCGATGGTTTTGCATCAGCGTGATGAAGTCTTGCGGTGTGTAACGCGCCAAAGCCGAGTGGCAAAAATGAGGATTGGTCGACAGAAAGTTGGCCGGCGTTGTGTCGCGGTTGGTGAAGTTGCAGCGGCCGCCTCCCGAAATTCGAATTTTCTCGGCCACTTTTTCGGCGTGATCGATGAGGAGCACCTTCAAGCCGAGCTGTCCCGCGATGCCTGCGCAGTGAAGACCGGCAGCACCCGCGCCAATGATCACTGCGTCGAATTCATGCATAAGCCTCAATGTTACGGGCGACCCAGTCAGTGCGCTTATGCGGTTCGCTTTGCGCCTTCAGAACGTGCCGCCACTTGCGCTAAGCCGCTGAGCACGTCGCCGACGATGATGATGCTCGGGCTGGCAAGTTGTTCACGTTCGACGACGCCTGCCAAGTCGCTCAAGCGGCTGACCACACAGCGCTGCTGCGGCAAGCTGGCGTGTTGCACCGCGGCGATGGGGGTGTCGGCGGGCAGACCATGCAGGAGGCCGCTTTGCAATGCGTCGATGGTGGTGATGCCCATGTAGATCACCAGCGTGATGCCCTTTGCGCCGCAGGCGGCCAGGGTGGGCCAGTGAATGGCCTCGTCCTTGCTGCTTGAACCACCGCGCGGATGCCCTGTCACAAACATCACGCCGTGCGCGTGCGCGCGGTGCGTGAGCGCCACGCCGAGGGCGTTGACGGCGGCCAAACCTGAGGTGATGCCGTTGACGACTTCAACGCGTATGCCCAAGGCTTGCAAGTACTCAATTTCTTCACCGCCGCGGCCGAACAAAAGTGGGTCGCCACCTTTGAGGCGCACCACGCGTTCGCCCTTCAATGCTTCAGCCGCCATCAGCTTTTCAATGAAGGCTTGCGGCGTGCTGGCGCATCCACCACGCTTGCCCACATGAACAGTGCGGGCTGATTTGCGGGCGTATCGCAGCACGCCGTCGCCGACCAAATCGTCGACCAGCAACACGGTGGCGGCACGGATGGCGCGCACCGCTTTGAGGGTGAGCAACTCAGGGTCACCCGGGCCTGCGCCCACCAAAAGAACGCTGCCTGTCATGCGGTGATGGCTTTCAAAGATTGCAGCAGGCAATCGACCTGTTGCGTCAGCGGGCCCGGTGCGGGCGCTTCGCCACTCACCACCGATTGGATGTAGGCGGCAGTGGTGGCGGCGTCGATGCTGCGCGGCAACAAGGGCAACTCTGTGAGCACGCCTTCTTTTGCCGGCAGGCTCAAGTCAGCTTGCAGCACGCCGCGGACAAAAATATCCAACCGCGGCAAGCGGCGGGGGTCGGCGGCGGGTTCGCCTTCAGTGCCGCGCAACAGCATGGCGTGGGCTTGCGTGTGCCGCAAAAAACCGCTCAGGGCTTCGGCGTATTCAGGGTGGGTGTGATTGACCACGCGCAGTGCGGTGCCGCCGCGCGTGGGGTCGAGCAATTTGGCCACGGTGTGCCCGGGGTTGCGCAAGCCGATGACGCGGCGCACTTCCAGCAGCTTGGCCAAAGGCGGGCACAGTACATCGATGGCCATGAACACCGGTTCGCGGCGAGACCAAGCATGGTTGATGTCCGCGGCGTTGTTGACAACCGGCAAACCCAGGTCGTGAAACACATCGGCCGTGGTCACGCGGCCTGCGTCTTTGCTCACTCCATGCACCAAAACCGGCACACCTTTTTGCGCCAGTAAAAGTGCCAACAATGCCGTGAGATTGGGCAGCTTGCGCGCACCGTTGTAGGAAGGCAGCAGCACCACCGGCCCGGTCGGGTGCATGGCAGCGGTGATAGGCACACAGCGCTCCTGCGCCGCTTCTAAAAACCCCGCCAGCTCGACCGTGGTTTCGCCTTTGATGCGCATGGCGATGCAAAACGCGCCCACTTCCAGGTCGCTCACATGACCGTCCAAAACTTGGCTCATCAGGTCGTAGGCCTGGGCCTGTGTGAGCGAGCGCGCGCCTTCTTTGCCGCGGCCAATTTCTTTGATGTAGGGGGCGATGCTCATGGTGTGCCTTGCGAAAATTCAGTCCGCAAGTTTCAGGCCGTTAGTGTGTGAGAAGGTGTTGTGCCTGAACCATTCGTTTCAACTCGGGAAGGCACGAGCCGCAATTGGTGCCGCAGTGCAATTGGTTTTGTACATTGGCCAAGCGCTCAATTTGAGATCCCGTTGCATTGCCCAAGGCTGCTTCGATCTGACGCTCGCTCACATCAAAACAACTGCACACCTGCTTGCCGCGCGGCGCGATGGCGATGGGTGCTTTGGCACCTGGCGCGAGCAGCAAACGGCCGTAGGCTTGCGCGGGCAGTTCGTCTTGCAGAAGGGTTTTGACCCAGGCTTCGGCGCTGATGTCGCCAGCCAGCAAAAAGCCGTCCAGCCGTGTCGCTTCCTTGCTGGATTGCAGGCGCATGCTTCGGCGTTGCCCGCGTTTTTTGTCAGCGTAGTGCAGAACCTCGGCGCTGCTCAACCCCAAGATGCCTTCGATCTGCGACAGCAGCGCATCGGGTGCGGCTTCGTGTGCCGCAGCGCGGAACAGCACGCCGCTTCGAGCGCGACCGAAGGGCACGCAAGAAGCAAAAGAAAACGCAGGCATCAGCTCGCGCAGATGCTCGCGCGCAGTCAGCGCCTTGTCGTCGGGCAACCACGCCACCGCCAACAAGCGCCAGGGCAATTCGGCCTTCAAAATTTTTACCGCCGCGTGTTTCAGTTCGGGTTGTTTGGAGGTCGGGCAAAAGGCAGGCGAGGTGAGGGCGTTCACACCCGTCATGCGCTCACCGGTGCTGGTGCTGCCCGACAAAAACTCTTCGCCCCAGTGCATGGCCATGAAGGCTTGGCTGCTGCGAACTTGGCTGCTGGTTTTCACCGCCACCACGATGGAGCCGCGCCGTGAGGTGACGTAGGCCAAATCGCCGTCCGCTAATTTGAGCCGCGCCATGTCTTGTGCATGCAGATCGAGCGATGGTTCGGGCACGTGACCAAACAAACGGCCCAGCGTGCCGGTGCGGCTCATGCCGTGCCACTGGTCGCGCAGGCGGCCGGTGTTCAGCGAAAACGGATAGCGCGCGTCGCGTGGCTCGGCCACGCGGGTGTAGCCGACGTCGGCAAAGCGGGCGCGGCCGTCGGCGGTGGGGAAAACGCCGTTTTCATACAAGCGCGCTTTGCCGGTGCGCGCGCCGGTGGGGAAGGGCCACTGCGCGGGGGCAACCTCCAATTCGGAATAGCTGAGGCCGGTGATGTCGAGGTCGCGGCCGCGGGTGGTCTCGCGGTGCTCGTTCCACACGTCTTTGGGCGTGGTGCCCGCAAAGAGCGTAGGCAAACCGGGGCGCAGCGTGGCTTCCAAGTAGCGCGCGAAGTCGGTGGCGATCAACCAGTCGTGACGCGCTTGGCCCGGCGCGACCACAGCCGGCCGGACCCGGCTGATGCGCCGTTCGCTGTTGGTGACGGTGCCGTCTTTTTCGCCCCAAGTGGTGGCGGGCAAGAGCAAATCGGCGTAAGCGCAAGTGGCGGTGTTGGCGTAAGCCTCTTGCACCACGACGAACTCGGCGCGTTGCAAGGCGCGGCGCACGGTGGCTTGGTCGGGCATGGACTGCGCGGGGTTGGTGCAGGCTATCCAGAGCGCTCTGATTTCACCGTCGGCAGCGGCTTCAAACATCTCGACCGCCGTTTTGCCTGGTTTGCTGGGCACGCTGTCCACGCCCCACAAGGCAGCCACTTCGGCGCGGTGTTCGCAGTTGCCCATGTCGCGGTGCGCGCTGATCAAATTGGCCAGCCCGCCGACCTCTCTCCCGCCCATGGCGTTGGGTTGCCCGGTGAGCGAAAACGGCCCGGCTCCAGGTTTGCCGATTTGCGCTGTGGCCAAGTGCAAATTGATGAGCGCGGCGTTCTTGGCGGTGCCGCTGCTGCTTTGATTCAGGCCTTGGCAGTACAGCGACAAGGTGGGCCCACCGGCAAACCAGCGCGCCGCTTGCACGATGTCGTCTTCACGCAGGCCGCACACAGCCGCCACGGCTTTGGGTGTGTCTTCGCGCACGCGCTGGCGCAGCGCATCGAAGCCGTTGGTGTGTCGGGCGATGTAGGCGTGATCGACCAAGCCGTCCCACAACATCACGTGCAGCATGCCGTTGAACAGCGCCACGTCGGTGCCGGGCAGCAGCGGCAAAAACAAATCGGCGGCGTCTGCGGTTTCAGTGCGGCGCGGGTCGGCGACGATGATTTTCAGTGCGGGGTTGGCGCGCTTGGCGTCTTCAATGCGCCTGAATAAAATCGGGTGCGCAAAAGCGGTGTTGGAACCGGCGATGAACAGCGTGCTGGCCAAGCCTAAGTCGTCGTAGCAGGCGGGTGGCGCGTCGGCACCCAGCGTGAGTTTGTAGCCCGCCACCGCACTGCTCATGCACAGACGCGAATTGGTGTCAACGTTGTTGGTGCCGATGAGACCTTTGGCCAGCTTGTTGAAAACGTAGTAATCCTCGGTGAGCAACTGCCCCGAGATGTAGAAACCTACGGCGTCGGGGCCGTGGTTTTGAATAATGCGGGCGAATTTGGCGCTCGCCAAATCAAGCGCCGCAGACCACGTGGTGGCCACCGGTTTTTCGCCACGCGCCGAGCGCATTTGCGGCTGCAGCAGACGTGATTGCAGCGCGATGGTTTTGCTGGCCGTGAGGTGCAGCGTGCTCCCTTTGGTGCACAAGCGGCCAAAGTTGGCGGGGTGTGCCGGGTCGCCGCGCACGCCAGTGATGTCAGCGCCGACCGACTCAATGATGACGCCGCAGCCCACGCCGCAGTAAGGGCAGGTGGAGCGCGTCTCGCGGGTCGAATCGACGATGGGGATCATGCCGACTGCGTGGCCTCTGGCGCGCTGGAGGCCGGTTGGAACTCACCAATTGCCAAGCTGTTCAGTTCGGCGGTGTCGAGATGAACCACCGCATCAATCACTCGCAGCTTGAACGGCGCGGTGCAGCCTTCGTCGGGCGCTTTGGCGCAGCCGTCGCTCAAGCCGATGGTCCAGTTGTGCAGCGGGCAGGCGACGCTGCGACCAAACACGATGCCTTGGCTCAGCGGGCCGCCTTTGTGCGGGCAGCGGTCGAGCAGGGCAAACACTTCGTTCTCGGAGTTGCGGAAAACGGCCACGGCTGCGCCCACCGGGCGGGCCACGCGTCGCGCACCCAGAACGGGGATGTCGTCAACGCGGCAGATGGGAGTCCAGTCAGTCATGGGAATCAGTTCTTCTTTTGTTCAAGTCAATTTGGCGAACATGCCGGTCGCTTTGTCCATCACCTGCAAGATTCGCTCGCTGGTGGTGCACACATCACTCATTTGCTGGGGTTGCGCTCGACTTGGGGCCAAACCGCGCAGGGCCGATTCAAAAAATTCAAACTGCATTTGCGCCAACTCCAATTCCGCTCATTGACCCATCAATCCAATCGGAACTCCCGCCGCAGCGGCGACGAAGGCCCCTCCTTTTCATGCTGTCAATATCGGTTGTGCAGCCTGCACGGCGCTGAATTGACGGGTGTCCACTGCCGCCTTGTCGTGCTCAAACCAAGGATCAGGCTCGCCGTCCAGGCTGAACTGCAAACGTTCCCACAAGGCTTGGCGGCCGGCGTGGTCGTCAAGGATTTTCTTCTTTACGTAGTCCAGGCCCACGCGGTTCACGTAGTGCACCGTGCGCTCCAGGTACCACCCTTCTTCGCGGTAAAGCTGACAAAACGCGCCGGTGTACTCCAGCACTTCGGCGGCTGTTTTCAGCTTCACAAAAAAGTGCGCTACCTCCGTTTTGATGCCGCCGTTGCCAGCCACATACATCTCCCAACCCGAATCCACACCGATGATGCCGACGTCTTTGATGCCGGCCTCGGCGCAGTTGCGTGGGCAGCCGCTGACTGCAAACTTGACCTTGTGCGGCGCGTACATGCGCCACATCGCGCGCTCCAGGTCCTTGCCCATTTGCGTGCTGTCTTGGGTGCCAAAGCGGCACCACTCTGAACCCACACAAGTCTTCACCGTTCGAAGCGCTTTGGCGTAAGCGTGGCCGCTGGGCATGCCGATGTCTTTCCAGATTCCCACCAAGTCTTCTTTCTTCACGCCCAGCAAGTCGATGCGCTGACCGCCGGTGACTTTGATGGTGGGCACTTTGTATTTGTCGGCCGCGTCGGCAATGCGGCGCAGCTCGTCGGCCGTGGTTTCGCCGCCCCACATGCGAGGAATCACGGAGTAGGTGCCGTCTTTTTGAATGTTGGCGTGGCTGCGCTCGTTGATGTAGCGACTTTGCGGGTCGTCTTTCGCTTCCTTGGGCCAACTGCTGATGAGGTAGTAATTGACGGCAGGGCGGCAACTGGCGCAGCCGTTGGGCGTGCGCCAATTCATCTTTTCATACACGCTGGCAATGGTGAGCAGCTTGTCGGCGACGATGGCTTCGCGCACTTCTTGGTGGCTGTGGTCGGTGCAGCCGCACATGGCTTTTTTGGTGGGCGTGGCGCTGTAGTCGCCACCGGCGGTAAACATCAATAGTTGCTCTACCAAGCCGGTGCATGAGCCGCACGACGCGCTGGCCTTGGTGTGCTTGCGCACCTCGTCCAGAGTGAACAGGCCTTTTTCTTTGATGGCCTTGCAAATGCTGCCTTTGTTGACGCCGTTGCAGCCGCACACTTCATCGCTGTCGGCCATGGTGGCGGCCTTGCTGTGGCCTTCGTGGCCGACGTCGCCGATGTTCGATTCACCAAACATCAGCTTGTCGCGAATGTCCGAAATTTTGCGGCCGTCGCGCAGCAATTTGAAGTACCAACTGCCGTCCACCGTGTCGCCGTACAGGCATGCGCCAATCAGCTTGTCGTCTTTGATGACCAGTTTTTTGTAGACGCCGCCGAAGGGGTCCGACATGACAATTTCTTCGCAGTCGGCGTCTTCTGCTTTGCCTGATGCCTTGCCGGCGAAGTTGCCAGCGCTGAACAAGTCGATGCCGGTGACTTTGAGCTTGGTGCTGGTTTGCGAGCCCTTATAGCGGCCGATGCCGAACTGCCCCAAATGCGTGGCGCAGACTTTGCCCTGCTCGAACAACGGTGCCACCAAGCCGTAAACCGTGCCGCGGTGCGCAGCGCATTCGCCGACCGAATAAAT
>JANPNT010000186.1:0-5919 GCA_031427655.1 Burkholderiales bacterium | reverse complement strand
TGAGTACAAATGATGTCGTTGTTCAGCAGCACCACCCAATCGGTGTTCGCCAACAAAGCGCCTTGTGTCCACGCGCCGCCGCAGCCCAAGTTGACCGGGTTGTTCACGCTGCGCAAATCGGGTCGGCTGGCCAGCCACGCGGCGGTGTCGTCGGTGCTGCCGTTGTTGATGATGAGCAGGGCGCTGGCGTCAACGCCCACACTGAGCAGGCTGTTCACGCACTGCTGCGTGTAATGCAACTGGTTCAGCACCGGAATGACTACGGTGTAGCTCATGTCGGAGCAACGGCCTTCGCGGGCTTGGGCACCCGCCCCATCAAATAAAACTCGTCGTTGGGCCGCATGGACGTGAGGTTGGCCATGCGGTTGGACAAGCCAAACACCGCCGTGATGGCACCGATGTCCCAAGCGTCTTCGTCGGTGAAACCGTGCTCGCGCAGGGCGGCGAAATCGGCCTCCGACAGCGAAGCTGAATCCACACACACCTTCATCGCAAAGGCCAGCATGGCGGTTTGGCGCGGCATGATGTCAGCCTTGCGGTAGTTCACGGCCAACTGGTCGGCGAGCAAGGGGTTTTTTTCGTAGATGCGCAAGATGGCACCGTGCGAGACCACGCAGTAAAGGCAGCCGTTGGCCGCACTCGTGGCCACGACGATCATTTCTTTTTCGCCCTTGGTCAAGCGGCCGGGCGCGCCGGGTGTGGTTTCGCGGTTCATCACGGCGTCGAGGTAGGCCACAAAGGCGCGCCACTCTTCGGGGCGGTGCGCCAGCGCCAAAAACACATTGGGCACAAAGCCTGTTTTTTCCTGCACCGCGATAATTTTTTCGCGGATGTCTGCCGGCACCTCATTCAAGTTGGGCACGGGAAAGCGGCTGATGGGTGAGTTCATGCGCGTGTTCAAAATGATGCTCCTTTAAAGTCTGAATTGCATGGCGTGCAGACGAGCGTACAGGCCGCCGCGTGCAAGAAGTTCGGCGTGGCTGCCTTGTTCCACCACGCGACCTGCGTCCATGGCCACGATGCGGTCGGCGCGCTCGATGGTGGCCAGTCGGTGGGCAATGACCAGACTGGTTCGGCCTTTCATCAAACGCTCCAGCGCGTCTTGCACCGAGCGCTCAGATTCAGCGTCAAGCGCTGACGTCGCCTCATCCAGTATCAGGATCGGCGCGTCTTTGAAAATCGCCCGTGCAATGGCCATGCGTTGGCGTTGGCCGCCCGACATTTGGTTGCCGTTGTGACCGATGACGGTGTCCAGGCCTTGCGGCAAGGCAAGCGCGAACTCGAGCAAATTCGCGCCTCGCAGCGCATCCATCACTTTTTCGCGTTCGTTGCTCAAAGGCGTTGCACCCAAACTCACATTGGCCGCCACGGTGTCATTGAACAGCACCACGTCTTGGCTCACCAAAGCAAATTGGCGACGCAGCGCGGCGACATTCCAGTGCGAAAGCGGAGCGCCGTCCAGCAGCAAAGTGCCGCTGGTGGGTTCGATGAAACGGGGCAGCAAATTCACCAAACTGGACTTGCCCGCGCCTGAAGGCCCCACCAGCGCCACCGACTCGCCGGGGCGCATATCCAGGCTCACGTTTTGCACCGCGGCGTCTTGGTCAACTCGGTATTGCAGGCTCACGTCCACCAACTGCAAGTGTCCATTTGAGCGGCCAGGATCAAAGCTGCCGCTGGCCTCTACCGGGCTGTCGTCAATGAGTGCCACACCGCGCTCAAAACCCGCTAGGCCGCGCGTGATGGGCCCGGCCACTTCCGACAAATGCTTGATCGGCGAGATCAGCATCAGCATCGCCGTGATGAAGGCGGCAAAGCCGCCCACCGTGCCGCCCTCAGAGCCGCTTTGCCACAACGCCGCCACGATCACGGCCGACAAGGTCACGGCGGCCAGCACCTGCGTGATGGGCGTCATCGTGGCCGCAGCCACCACCGATTTGGTCGACAGGCGGCGCAGCAATTCGGTAGCTTTGCCGAAGCGCGCCGACTGCCCCGGCGCGGCGTCGTGCAGCCGAACGATGCGCCAAGCCAAGACGTTTTCTTCCACAACGTAAGCCAGTTCATCGGCCGCCACTTGGCCTTCCAGCGTCAACCGGTGCAAGCGTTTGCTGAGCACCCGCATGACGATGGCCACCGCCGGGAACAGCACCGCCACAAACAGCGTGAGCTTCCAGTTCAGCCACATCAAATAGCCCAACATCGCCACCAAGGTGAGTGAGTCTTTGACCAGCGTGGTGATCGACGACACCAGCAAGTTGGCGGCGTTCTGTGTTTCGAAGCTGAGGGTGTTGGTCAGACTGCTGGCGTTCTGCCGTGTAAACAGCGCGGGCTGGGCGTCGAGCAAGCGTTGGAACATCACGCCGCGCATGATGGCCACGCCGTTGTTGGCCGTCCAAGACAAGGCGTACTGCGCTACAAAACCAAGCAAACCGCGCACTGCAAACAAACCTATCACCGCCACTGGCACCAGCCACAAATTCAACTTGCCGGTCTGAAAGCCGCTGTCCAGCAGCGGCTTCATCATGGCCGGAATCAAGGGCTCGGTCAGTGCACCCAATGCGCTGGCCACCATGGCGACCACCAACGCCCAACGGCTGGGTGCCACATACGGCTGCAAGCGGCGCAAGCGCTGCATGAAGGGCAGGGCAGGCTTGTCGAACCGCTCAGTACTCATGCGGGAACCGAGGCCGTGCTGGAGGGTGCGCCAGGAACATCAGTTTGATGTATTTGTAGTACGCGTACTCGGCGTTGTAGATGGCCAGCATCAGGCCATGTGAGCCGTCCAAAAAACCGCGCCGCAGCACATAGCTGCGAAAAAAAGCAAAGAAGCCGTGAACCACCGCGGTGCCGACGCCGCCGGTTTTGCCGCGCGATTTCATGTCTCGCGCCGCACCCGTGGAATAGCGGTCGAGCTTTTCCAACACGTTGCCGATGTGGGGGTAGCTGAAGTGAATGAGGTCGCTTTGCAGCTCACCCACGCTGCCGTTCACTGTCATGTGGGCGTGCAAAAAATGGTCGGTGAATCCTGATTTTTCTCGGCGCCCCAATCGCAATGTGTGGTCGGGCCGCCAGCCTGAATGGTGGATCACCTTGCCGCAAAACTCCGAGATGCGCGGAATGCGGAAGCCGTCGAATTTGGCCTGGCGAATGGCCGTCAGAATTTCTTCGCGCAAACGCGGCGTGATGCGTTCGTCTGCGTCCAGTGACAGCACCCAGGCGGTGTCGGTCATGCCAAAACCGCGTGCCACTTGGCTGCCATAGCCGGGCCAGTCGGTTTGCACCACGCGCGCTCCGGCAGCAGCGGCGCGGCTGGCGGTGGCGTCGGTGCTGCCTGAGTCGAGCACCAGCACGGCGTCGGCGAAAGACGCGCTCGCCACACACTCGGCAATGTTTGTTTCCTCGTTTTTCGCAACGATCACCACCGTCAGCGAATGCGGGTTTTGCATAGGAATTGTGTGTTCGCCATCTATGATGGTCATTGTCCTTGATTCAAATGCCCGCCTTGAACGCTCACTTGACACCCACTCCGTCTTTCACATCGTGGCCGCGCCGCGCTTTCGCTGTCTTGGTCGCGCTGGTTACGTTTGCCGGTGCCGCCCAAGCCCAGTTTCGCGTGGAAATTTCGGGCGTAGGAGCCACCCAAGTGCCCATCGCGGTGGCCAAGTTTCGCGACGAAGACAAAGCAGGCCAAGCGCTGGCCAACATCATCCGCAACGACCTCGAGCGCAGCGGCTTGTTCCGCAACATCGATGCACCGGGCGCCTTGGACGAAACCACACAACCGGCCATGAGCGACTGGCGTAGCCGCAACACCGATGCCTTGGTCGGCGGCTCGGTCAGCAAGCTGGCCGATGGCCGCTTTGACGTGCGCTTCAAGCTGTGGGACGTGGTCAAAGGCGCTGAGTTGGGCGGACAGAGCACCGTGGTTGACGCCACCGATCTGCGTTTGGCCGCGCATCGCATTGCTGACTTCGTGCACGAAAAACTGACGGGCGAGAAGGGCGTCTTCTCCACCCGCATTGCCTACGTCACCAAGGGCGGTGGCCGCTTCACCCTGCGCGTGGCCGATGCCGACGGCGAAGGCGGGCAAGTGGCGGTCAACAGCGCTGAGCCGCTGATTTCACCGGCTTGGTCGCCGGACGGCAAAGAGCTGGCGTATGTGAGTTTTGAGAGCCAAAAAGCGGTGGTCATTGCGCAGGACGTGGCCACCGGCAAGCGCCGCACCATCGCGTCGTTTCGCGGCTCGAACAGCGCACCGGCGTGGTCGCCCGACGGCCAACAGTTGGCAGTGACCTTGTCGCGCGATGGTGGCGCGCAGCTGTATTTGATGAACCGCTTCGGCGAAGGTGTGAAGCGACTGACGAGCAGCAGCGCCATCGACACCGAGCCTGTGTTTTCGCCCGACGGCAAGTCGGTTTACTTTGTCAGCGACCGTGGCGGCAGCCCGCAGATTTACCGCGTGGCCGTGTCCGGTGGCACGCCCGAACGGGTTAGCTTTTCCGGCAGCTACAACATCAGCCCCGCCATCAGCCCGAACGGCCGCAGCATGGCCTACATCACCCGTCAGGGCAATGCGTTCAAGTTGGCCTTGCTCGATTTGACGGCGGGCTCGGCACCACTGTTGTTGAGCGACACGAGTGACGATGAGAGCCCCAGCTTTTCGCCCAATGGACGCCTGTTGATTTACGCCACTCGCTCACAGGGCCGCGATGTGTTGATGACCACCACACTGGACGGCAAGATCAAGGCGCGCTTGGTGTCCACCACCGCCGACGTGCGGGAGCCGGTGTGGAGCCCTTTCGGTCGTTGAGCTTGTCTTGTTGTTCCTTGAACGTCTGTCGCGTTCGCCGATCTATCTGCTTTTAGAAGGATAAAAAGATCATGAACACTTCTCTTTCTTCAAAAGTTCTCACTTCAAAACTTCGCTTGCTGGCCACGGTCGCCATGGTGACCGCACTGGCCGGTTGTGCATCCGGCGTCAAACTGAACGAAGACGCGCCGGTGGAGTCACGCACCGGCATCGAAGTCGCGCCGGGTTCCGCCGGTGGCGGCAACGCGGGCACGGCAGGCACGTCGCAAAGCCGCGTTACGCCGGTGGATCTGACGGGTGCTGCGGCAGCGAACGCCGGTGCCAATTTGGCCCGCGTCATTTACTTCGATTACGACAGCTTCGTGGTCAAGGATGAGTTCCGTCCGACGGTCGAAGGTCATGCGAAGTTGCTGTCGGCGGACCGCAAGAAGAAGCTGTCGGTCGAAGGTCACACCGACGAACGCGGCGGCCGTGAATACAACCTGGCCCTGGGCCAAAAACGGGCTGAATCGGTCGCCAAAGCGCTGTCACTTTTAGGTGCCACCGATGCTCAAGTGGAGGCGGTCAGCTTTGGCAAAGAGCGCCCCGCAGCCAATGGGGCTGATGAAGCCGCGTTCGCGAAGAACCGCCGCGTTGAAGTGAACAGCCGTTGATGTCGTCGAAAGCGTCGCCCATGAGTTGGTTCAAATTGCGCCTATTACCTGCCGCTGCAGTTGGCTTGTGTCTGCTGGCCAACCCCGCGCAGGCGGGTTTGTTTGACGATGATGAAGCGCGCAAAGCGATCTTGGATTTGCGCCAAAAGTTGGAGCAAAGCAACGAGGCCCAACGCGTCCGCCAAGCTGAATTGAACGTTCAACTGCTTGAACAGATTTCCCAAGTCAAACGCAGCCTGCTTGACCTGAACAGCCAGCTTGAAATGCTGCGTTCAGACAACGCAAAGCTGCGCGGTCAAAACGAAACCCTCGGTCGTGACGTGGCTGAGCTGCAGCGCAAACAAAAAGACGTGCTGCAAGGCGTAGACGAACGCGTGCGCAAGTTGGAACCGCAAAAAGTCACCGTGGACGGCAAAGAATTTTTGGCCGATGCAGAGGAAAAGCGGCTTTATGACG
>JANPNT010000185.1:0-3322 GCA_031427655.1 Burkholderiales bacterium | reverse complement strand
TGTGATGGTCGAAGCCATGCGCGTGGCTTTTGGCATTGAAGGCGTGCCCACCAGCACGCCGGCCGAACTGCGCGGCGCGGTGGATTTGGGCTTTGGCTTCTTCCCCAAGTACCGCCTGTTCTTGATCGGTGCGACTGCCTTGGTGGTGGTGTCGCTGTGGTTGTTCATTGAAAAAACCCGCTACGGCCTGATCATTCGCGCTGGCTCGCGCGACGCCGAAATCGTGCGCGTGTTGGGCATTGATGTGTCGCGGGTGTGGCTGCTGGTGTTCGGCATCGGCTGCGCCATTGCCGGTTTGTCGGGTGTGCTGGCCGCACCCACCCGGGCCGTGAACCCTGAGATGGGCATCAGCGTGTTGGCCGAGTCTTTTGTGGTCACTGTGGTGGGCGGCATGGGCTCGCTGCCCGGCGCGGTGGTGGCGGGCTTGTTGGTGGGCGTGGTGTTTGCCATGACCTCGCTGTTTGCGCCCGACCTGGCCGAGCTGTCGATCTTTGTGTTGATGGCGGTGGTGCTGCTGATTCGGCCTCAAGGTTTGTTTGGCAAACCGGGTGCGATGGGATGAGTGGGGTGAGTGGAATGACTGATGCCGTCAACCTCATCGTCCGGCACCGCGTTGCCGCTGTCATCGCGGTGCTCATTCTGTTTCCGCTGGTCATGCCTTACCAAGCATTGGCAGTGAACATCCTCATCTTCGGCTTGTACGCGGTGGGTTTCAACTTGCTGTTTGGCTACACCGGCATGCTGTCGTTTGGGCATGCCGCGTTTTTGGGTGTGGGCAGCTATTTGTGCGGCATTGCCATCGTCAGTTTTGGCGTGCCGTGGTGGGCCGCCATTTTCATCGGCGTGGTGGCCTCCGCCTTGGTGGGCGTGGTGATGGGCTACTTGGCCATCCGCACGCGCGGCATTTACTTCTCCATGGTCACCTTGGCGCTGGCGCAAATTGTTTATTACGCCTTCTACAAAGCCGAGCGCTGGACCGGCGGCGAAAACGGCCTGCGTGGCATCAAGGTGGAAGCCTTCAACCTGCTGGGCATTCACATCGATTTTCTGAACCCCGCCACCAAGTACTACGTGATCTTGGTGTTCGTGGCGGCCGCACTGTGGTTGATTTCCCGCCTGCTGAATTCGCCCTTTGGTGCGGTGATTGAAGCCATCCGCGAAAACGACAAACGCACCGCTGCCTGCGGCTTCGACGTGAACCGCGCCAAGCTCTTGGTGTTTGTGTTGTCGGCCGCGGTGTGCGGTTTGGCGGGCGCGTTGCGCGCCTTGCATTTGTCTATCGTGCCGATCGATTCACTGCATTACTTGCAGTCGGGTCAGGCCGTGATGATGTGTTTGCTGGGCGGCATGGGCACGTTTTTCGGGCCGTTTGTGGGTGCGGCCTTGTTCTTGTATTTGGAGGACGTGACCACCGCCATCACCACCCACTGGATGGCCGTGGTGGGCGTGGTCTTCATGGTGTTTGTGCTGTTTTTCCCGCGTGGCGTGTGGGGTTCGGTGTTGCATTGGCTGAACCGCAGGAGCGCCGCATGAGCGCGCTTCCCTCCATTCCCGCACCCATCCTTGAGGTGAGTCATGTCACTCAGCGCTTCGGTAATTTCACCGCGCTGAAAGGCGTGAGCGTGTCGTTTCAAGCAGGCCAGCTCACCGCCATCATTGGCCCCAACGGTGCGGGCAAGAGCACGTTCTTCAACGTGGCCAGTGGGGCATTTGCACCCACTTCCGGACGCATCAAATTTCAGGGCCGCGACATCACCGGCACGCCGCAACACGGTTTTGCGCGCATCGGCATTGCCAAGAGTTTTCAAATTACCAACGTGTTCAAGCAGCTCAGCGCGCATGAAAACGTGCGGGTGTCAGCGCAAATGCGCGAGTCGCGCTTTGAGATTTTTCGAGCTCGTGCCAGCTTCAAATCGCTGATTGAAAAAACCGATGCCTTGTTAGCGCGGGTCGGCTTGGCGACTCTGGGCAACAAGCAAGCTGGTGACTTGGCGCACGGTCAACAGCGCGCCTTGGAAATTGCCATGGCCCTGGCCAGCGAGCCGGTGTTGTTGTTGATGGACGAGCCCACGGCGGGCATGTCGCCTGAGGAAACAGGCGTGATGATGCGACTCATCAGCACGCTGGCTGAGGAACGAACCGTGGTGCTGGTGGAACACAAAATGAAGTTGGTGATGGGCTTGTGCGAGCGTTTGATCGTGCTGCACCACGGCGAGTTTTTGGCCGAAGGCACGCCCGAACAAATTCGCCACAACGCCGAGGTGCGGCGCGTCTATCTTGGTGAAAGTTAGAGGGCAAAAGCTGACCATGTTGAAGCTCAACAATTTGAACGCGTGGTACGACCGCAGCCACGTGGTGCAAAACGTGAGCCTGGAAGTGCGCGCCGGTGAAATCGTCACCCTCATGGGCCGCAACGGTGCAGGCAAAACCACCACCTTGCGCGCCGTGATGGGCCTCATCGCCAAGCGCAGCGGCAGTGCGGTGTTCGACGGTGCAGAGCTGCTGGGCCAGCCGTCGCACACGCGCTTTCATGCGGGCTTGGCCTACGTGCCGGAAGAGCGCCGTATCGTGGCCGGTTTGACGGTGCGCGAGAACTTGCAGTTGGGCATGATCGCGAGTAAAAAAATTGGAAACAGCCGCGGCGCGATGGGTCGCATGATCGACGAGGTTGCCGAAACTTTCCCGCGCTTGAAAGAACGCTTGGATCAAGAAGGCACCTCGCTGTCGGGCGGCGAACAGCAGATGCTGGCGATTGCGCGGGCCATGATGGCGCGCCCCAAATTGATCCTGCTCGACGAGCCCTCAGAAGGCATCATGCCGCTGCTGGTGGACGAAATGTTTGCGCTGTTCACACGCATGAAGGCGGCGGGCACCACCATTTTGTTGGTGGAACAGAACGTGGAGCGCGCGCTGAAAGTGTCTGACCGCGCCTACATCTTGGACCAGGGCGCCGTGGTGCACAGCGGCACCGGGGCGGAGCTGTTGGCCGACAAAGAAATTCAGGAAAAGTACTGCGCCGTGTGAATTTGCTGGCGCGACCTTTTCAGCTCATTCGCCAGCGTCGTCGCCTTCTTCCTCATCGTCCCTCGCTTTTTTGACCCGAACAGCAAGCTGCGCCGCCAGCGGCGCCAAGCCTTGCACCAGTTTTTGTTCGCCGCCGGTGCCGCTCAAGCGCAGCGCCGGCAAGGGCAAAGTGCTCATGTAGGCCGAGCTGCTGAGGCTGTCGTGCGAGCGGTAATTGCCCGCCACAGTGATGCCAATGAACCCCAACGCCATGGCCACCACGCCCACGCTGACGGCCTGGCGCTTGTTCGGCAGCACA
>JANPNT010000184.1:0-3322 GCA_031427655.1 Burkholderiales bacterium | reverse complement strand
ATGAACCAGACAGGCGCTTCGCTGGCTTGAAATGGAGCAACTTGCTTGTTCATGGAATTCCGTGGTTTGCGCTCAGATCGGGGCAGCGATGGCGCCGCTGCGAACGAGTTTCTTGTTGACGAATTC
The DNA here is from genome assembly GCA_031427655.1 of Burkholderiales bacterium. Classification (GTDB taxonomy): domain Bacteria; phylum Pseudomonadota; class Gammaproteobacteria; order Burkholderiales; family Burkholderiaceae_C; genus JANYJJ01. The sequence continues at coordinate 3,196 of JANPNT010000184.1, read as the reverse complement.
CTGGATGCCCATGCTGCCCAGTTCACGGCCGTAGCCTGAATTCTTGATGCCGCCAAAGGGCAGGTCGGCATCGGCCCAGTCGATGTTGTTGACGAACATCATTCCGGTGTCGATCTGGCTCGCCACGCGCTTGCCGCGCGCTTCGTCCTTCGTCCACACCGAGCCGGCCAGGCCGAAGTCGGAATCGTTGGCCAGTGCGATGGCTTCTTTTTCAGTCTTCACACGGAAGAACGACACCACTGGGCCGAAGAACTCGTCACGGAACGCGGGATTGCCTGGAGCGATGTCGGTGAGGATGGTGGCCTGCATGAACCAGCCAGGCCGATCAATGCGCTTGCCGCCCATCAGCAGCTTGGCGCCGCCCTTCACGACGGCGTCGACTTGTGCCAGCAACTGCAACAGCGCCGCTTCGGTAGACAAGGGGCCGAGCGTGGTCGCTTCCACCATCGGGTCGCCTGGCTCCAAGGCCTCGAGTGCGGTCTTGAACTTCGCCAGAAACCTGTCGGCCACCGCTTCCATGACGATGAAGCGTTTGGCCGCACAGCAGGTCTGGCCGGCGTTGTACATGCGGCCCCACACGGCCCAGGGCAGCGTCTTGTCCAAGTCGGCGTCGTCTAGCACGATGAACGCGTCGCTGCCACCCAGTTCCATCACCGACTTCTTCATGTTCTGTCCGGCGCGGGCTGCCACCAAACGCCCCGAGGCCACACCGCCCGTCAGTGCCACGCCCTTGATGCGCGGGTCGTCGATGACCTGCTCAGACTGCTCGTGCGAGATCAGCAGATTGGTATAAGCGCCGAGCGGCGCGCCCGCGTCGAGCAGCAGTCTTTCGAATGCGATGGCGCATTGCGGCACACAACCCGCATGCTTGACCACGAGCACGTTGCCCGCCATCAACTGCGCGCCAGCCACGCGGGCCAGTTGGTAGTACGGAAAGTTCCAGGGCTCGACGCACAGCAGCACGCCCAAGGGCGAACTTTCCATGTGTGCTTCACCGAGCTTGGGGTGCAGCTTGGCAGGGGCGAGAAAGCTTTCGGCGTGTTGCGCGTAATAGGCCAGGATTGACCGCGCGCAGGCGGCCGACTTTCGAGGACTGCACGTCAGTGAAGAACCACAGCGCGCCTTGGGCATCCATTTCCAGCGCGGTCATCGGGCGGCTGGCCAAAACGCCGTCGTCCTCTAGCGTGGTCAGCATGGCGATCGGGATGTTTTCGATGAGCTTGGCGACGTGGGTGAGTTCGGCACTGGTCTGGGTTGCGATTTTCATGGTGGGCCTCGTTGTCGTGTGGTTGTTCAGGCGTCTGGCGGGTTGCGTTTGCGCCCGTGAAGGCGCGGTGGGCGGCGCATTGCAGCGCTGCCCACCGCACGGCGTTTACTTGGGCATCAGCACCGTATCAACGGCGTGGATCACGCGGTTGTCGGAGGCCACGGCGGCGGGCACCGCCGTGTCGACGAAGTCCTCAGCATTGACGCCAAGGGCCGCAACGGTGAGGGCAGAGGCAATGAGCAGTCTTCTTCTGTTCATGCTTTTCCTGGTCGCATGCGTGGTGAGAGGTGGTTCGAGGTGGGTCGATCAGGCTGACGGCAAGAGCACCGAGTCAACGACGTGGATCAGCCCGTTGGAGGCGGCGATGTCGGTCTTTGTGACATCGACTTCACCATTCAACTTGACACCGCCTTTGGTGCTGACCTTGAGGTCGGCGCCATTCTGCGTCGTCGCGGTCTTGCCGTCGAGCTTCACGACATCGGCAACCGCGACCTCGCCGGCCAGCACGTGGTACTTCAGGAAGCTGGTCAGCTTCGGTATGTTCTTGAGCAGACCGTCGACAGTGCCGGGAGGCAGCTTGGCGAATGCATCGTCGGTGGGGGCAAAAACGGTGAATGGACCGGCCCCTTCGAGGGTGTCAACGCGGCCTGCTGCTGTGAGGGCTTTGGCCAGGGTTTTGAAATGGCCGTCGGCGACGGCAACATCGATCAGGGTATGCATATGGTTTTCCTTCATTTGATTGGGTGCCACGCCCCGGTTGCGCGGTGCCCTGCGCGACGGGATGTCTGCAGAATTTGCGGGAAGCCTTTAACCTGGTGCTGCGAATGCGGCCAGTCTGTGCGCTGGCCTACGCAGCAAGTCCTTGGGCCTTCTTCGCTGTGTGCGCCAAAGCACCGACCGCCGCGGCGCATTCACCGAATATCGAGCCACGGGGTCTACCGCTGCGGGCCCTGCTGGAGCTGCTTTGCTATGGACTCGTTGATGCCCGTTTGGCAGCTTGCTCTGGTGGCTTTGGCCAGTTCGGCGGCGTGCAGTTTTCTGGTTTGGGCCGTGAGCTTTGCGCGCCACAACGTGGCCTTGGCCGACCGCGTTTGGTCGGTGTCGATCATGGTTTCGGCTGTCGTCTTTGCGCTTGGCCTGCCGCCACTTCGCCAAACGGTAGGCGCCATGCTCTTGTTGGGCGCTGCCTGGGCTTTGCGCTTGAGCTTGTTCATTACCTGGCGCAGTTGGGGGCAGCCTGAAGAGCGGCGCTACGCACAAATGCGGCAGCGCAACGAGCCGCACTTTGAATGGAAGAGCCTGTACCTGGTGTTTGGTTTGCAAGCGCTGCTGGCTTGGTTGGTGGCTATGCCGTTCCTGGCCGCAGCGGTCGTGCCGGGCGCAGGCAACGCGTGGTCTGGCCTGCACAGCCTCGGGCTGGCGGTGGCACTCTTTGGCCTGCTGTTCGAAGCGCTGGCCGACGCGCAAATGGCGGCCTTCAAGGCCAGGGCGCCGAAGGCAGACGAGGTCATGAACCAGGGGCTGTGGCGTTACTCACGCCACCCCAACTACTTTGGTGAAAGCTGCGTGTGGTGGGGTATCGCCCTATTGGCGCTGGCGGGCGGAGGCGCGTGGTGGGCCCTGCTGTCGCCGGTGCTGGTGACGTTTTTGCTGTTGAAGGTCTCGGGTGTGAACCTGCAAGAGCAGCATCTGCAGTCGCGTGGCCCCGCCTATGTGGACTATGTGCGCCGCACCTCGGCTTTTCTGCCGCTTTGGCCTAAGACAGCGGCTGCGGGATGATCGGCGCACAGTACCGACGGTCACGGCTCCAGCCGATAAGGCGTTGAGCGTCGGCTTTTGAGTAGGCCAATCGCAACTCCCTAAGTTCCGCTTTGAGTCGGGTCCAGCCAATAGCGCAACGAGGAAGCTGCCATTCAAGAAGTCCGACAG
>JANPNT010000183.1:0-5382 GCA_031427655.1 Burkholderiales bacterium | reverse complement strand
CGACTGTGGATAACTTGTCAAACGAGGCGCAGGGCAGCATACAATTCTCTCTCCCCAAAGGACAGTTTTCCACAAGATGAGCACCGACCTGTGGCTGCGCGGATGCGATCAACTCGCCGCCGTCCTGCCTGAACAACAATTCAACACCTGGATACGTCCGCTGCCAGCGGCCGAAGCGTCCGATCACGGCGAAGCCGGATTCGTGATCACCCTCACAGTGCCCAACCGCTTCAAGCTCGATTGGATTCGCAACCAATACGGTGGTCGCATTGAGGCGGTGTTGACTGAGTTGGCTGGCCGTCCTGTGCGTTTGGACATCGTGCTGGCTGCGCGAGACGCCGCTCCGCTATTAGCCGGAAGTAGAACCGCTCCGCTTTCCAACACAAGCACCGGCACCGGCACCGGCACGGCGTCGCTGCTCAACAACAGCGCCCGAGCCACCACCAACCTGCCCATCACTGCGCCGCACTTTACACAACACCCCGCGCCGTCCAGCACGCGACACCGTCTCAACCTTGGCCTGACGTTTGACAGTCTGGTCGCTGGTCGCGCCAATTCCATGGCCCGAACCGCCGCGTTGCACGTTGCCGGCGCTCCGGGCCTGATGTACAACCCACTTTTCATTTACGGCGGCGTCGGTTTGGGCAAAACCCATTTGGTCCACGCCGTGGGCAATGCCCTGCTGGCAGACAAACCCGATGCGCGCGTACTGTATTTGCATGCCGAGCAATTCATCACCGACGTGGTGAAAAATTACCAACGGAAAACATTCGATGAACTGAAAGCGAAGTACCACTCGCTGGACCTGCTGCTCATCGACGACGTGCAGTTTTTTGCCGGCAAAGAACGCACCCAAGAAGAGTTCTTCAACGCCTTTGAAGCCTTGCTAGCCAAACGCGCCCACATCATCATGACCAGCGACACCTACCCCAAGGGCTTGGTGGACATCGATGAACGCCTCACCAGCCGCTTTGACGCGGGTTTGACCGTTGCCATCGAGCCGCCCGAGTTGGAAATGCGCGTGGCCATCTTGATGCGCAAAGCCGAAGCTGAGGCCACCGTCATGCCCGAAGACGTGGCCTTCTTTGTCGCCAAGAACGTGCGTGCCAACGTGCGCGAGCTGGAAGGCGCGCTACGCAAAATATTGGCCTACTCGCGTTTCAGCCACAAGGAAATCAACATCGCCTTGGCCCGCGAAGCGCTGAAAGATTTGCTGTCCATCCAAAACCGCCAAGTCGGGGTCGAGAACATCCAAAAAACCGTGGCCGACTTCTACAAAATCAAAGTCGCCGACATGTACAGCAAGAAACGTCCCGCCAGCATTGCCCGGCCGCGCCAAATTGCTATGTACCTGGCCAAGGAAATGACGCAGAAAAGCCTGCCTGAAATCGGCGAGCTTTTCGGTGGCCGTGACCACACCACCGTGCTGCACGGTGTGCGAAAAATAGCCGCTGAACGCCAGAAAAACACCGAATTGAACCAGCAATTGCACGTGCTGGAGCAGACCTTGAAAGGTTAGGCAAATGACCGTTTCATGCCATTCCAAAGCTGTCAAGGCAAAAACATGTGGACAAGTCAGGAGCAACCATGAACTTGTCCACGCGAAAACTTCGAAGCGGAAGTTGTTGTCTGCGAGTCCCGCCCATCAACAGGCTTCGCGCACAGGGTTCTGCTTGAGCTAAGCAGTTGAGCTATCAGGAGAAAATAGGGTTCTCCACAGAAAGCCTCAACCCCTATTACTACGACTAATCCAAGAGGTTGACATGATCGTTTTAAAAGAAGCGCAAACAAAATTTCTGGACGCTCTGCAAGCCGTGTCTGGCATCGTCGAGCGCAGGCACACCTTGCCCATCTTGGCGAACGTGTTGGTGCGCAAGACCGGCTCGCACATCGAGTTCACCACCAGCGACTTGGAAATCCAGGTGCGCACCAGCGCCGAGCTGGGTGGCGACGCGGGCAACTTCTCCATTACCGTGGGTGCGCGCAAGTTGATCGACATCTTGCGGTCGTTGCCTTCAGACCAAATGGTCACGCTCACTGCCAACCAAAACAAGCTCACCCTGCAAGGCGGCAAGAGCCGTTTCACTTTGCAAACCATGCCGAGTGACGACTTCCCGCTGGTGCAGGAAGCCGCCGACTTTGGCCCGATGTTCAGCGTGCCGCAGAAGATGCTGAAAACGCTCATCAACCAAGTGCACTTCGCCATGGCAGTGCACGACATTCGCTACTACCTGAACGGCATTTTGTTTGTGGCCGAAGGCAAAAACCTAACCTTGGTAGCAACCGATGGTCACCGCTTGGCTCTCGCGCTGGCTACGCTGGAAGCAGAGATTCCCAAACAAGAAGTCATCCTGCCGCGCAAGACGGTGCTGGAACTTCAGCGTCTTTTGAAAGACAGCAAAGACGACAAAGAAGGTGGCGTGGATGCGCCCATTGAAATGCGTTTCGCCGGCAACCAAGCCAAGTTCAGTTTCAGTGGCATGGAGTTCGTCACCAAGTTGGTCGAAGGCAAATTCCCTGACTACAACCGTGTGATTCCCAAGAACCACAAAAACATCATCACCTTGGGCCGCGCCTCGCTGTTGTCCAGCTTGCAGCGTGCCGCCATCCTGACGAGTGAAAAGTTCAAGGGCGTGCGCGTGAACATTGAGCCCGGTACCTTGCGCATTTCGTCGAGCAATGCCGAACAGGAAGAAGCCAAAGAAGAAATCGAAATCGATTACGCGGGTGACCCGATCGAGATTGGCTTCAACGTCACCTACCTCATGGATGCTTTGGCCAACATGAGCGTGGATATGGTGAAGCTGGAACTGCAAGACACCAACTCCAGCGTGCTTATCACCGTGCCCGAACAAGCAGGTTTCAAGTACGTTGTGATGCCGATGCGAATTTGATGCACAGCAGCCATAACGCGTGATCTGAACCAAGCGGGCCACGGCCCGCTTCAGTATTTTTATCGAGCAGCACAACCCGCTTGTTTTCTGTTCGTCAGTCGCAAGAAAAAACGCCAGCTAAATTGCCAGGAAATCAGATGACCGAGCCGCAGAACATCCCAAGCAGCGAACAAGACGATGCCCAGCGCGCCGCCAACCGGGCCGCCAGTGCCGCGTCCGCTGAAGCCTATGGCGAAGGCAGCATCCAAATCCTTGAAGGCTTGGAGGCCGTGCGCAAACGCCCTGGCATGTACATCGGCGACACGTCCGACGGCACCGGCTTGCACCACTTGGTGTTCGAGGTGGTTGACAACTCCATCGACGAATCTTTGGCGGGTCACTGTGACGACATCGTCGTCACCATCCACAGCGACAACTCCATCTCCGTCACCGACAATGGCCGCGGTATTCCCACCGGCGTGAAGATGGACGACAAGCACGAGCCCAAGCGCAGCGCGGCCGAAATTGCTTTGACCGAACTGCACGCGGGCGGCAAGTTCAACCAGAACAGCTACAAAGTTTCAGGGGGCCTGCACGGCGTGGGCGTGAGCTGCGTCAACGGCCTCAGCAAATGGCTGCGCCTGACGGTGCGCCGCGACGGCTTGATGCACCAAATGGAATTCAAGCAAGGCATACCGCAAGACCGCGTGTTGGAAATGCGCAGCGGCTTTGAGGTGTCACCGATGCGCACGGTGGGCGAAACTGACAAACGCGGTACTGAAGTCCACTTCCTGCCCGACCTGGAAATCTTTTCCAACATCGACTTCCACTATGAAATCATCAGCAAGCGCTTGCGTGAACTGAGCTTCTTGAACAACGGCGTGCGCATTCGTCTGGTCGATGAGCGCAGTAACCGCGAAGACAACTTTGCCTTTGCGGGCGGCGTGAAAGGCTTTGTTCAATACGTCAACACCGGCAAGAAAGTTTTGCATCCCAATATCTTCAGCGCCGTCGGCGAAAAGATGAGCGAGCAAAACACCAACATCACCGCCGAAGTGGCCATGCAGTGGAACGACGGCTACAGCGAAAACGTTCTCTGTTTCACCAACAACATACCCCAGCGTGATGGCGGCACCCACCTCACCGGCTTGCGCGCCGCGATGACCCGCGTCATCAACAAAATACATCGACGATTCTGAGTTGGCCAAAAAGGCCAAAGTCGAAGTGACCGGTGACGACATGCGCGAAGGCCTTTGCTGCGTGCTCAGCGTCAAAGTGCCCGAGCCCAAGTTCAGCAGCCAAACCAAAGACAAGCTCGTCAGCAGCGAGGTGCGCGGCCCGGTAGAAGACGTCGTCAGCAAAGCGCTGACCGACTATCTTCTTGAAAACCCCAACGATGCCAAAATCATTTGCAGCAAAATCGTAGACGCTGCCCGCGCGCGCGAAGCCGCTCGCAAAGCTCGTGAAATGACACGTCGTAAAGGCGTGCTCGACGGCATGGGCCTGCCGGGAAAACTGGCCGACTGCCAAGAAAAAGACCCGGCCCTGTGCGAGATTTACATCGTCGAGGGCGACTCAGCCGGTGGTTCGGCCAAGCAAGGCCGCGACCGCAAATTCCAAGCCATCCTGCCTCTGCGCGGCAAAATATTGAACGTCGAGAAAGCGCGTTTTGAAAAGCTGCTCACCAGCAATGAAATTTTGACGCTTATTACTGCTCTTGGCACCGGCATCGGCAAAGGCTCGGGCGGTGATGACTTCAATGTCGCCAAATTGCGCTACCACCGCATCATCATCATGACCGACGCCGACGTCGACGGCGCGCACATCCGCACCTTGCTGCTGACCTTCTTCTACCGCCAAATGCCTGAGCTGGTCGAAAACGGCCACATCTACATCGCTCAGCCGCCTCTCTACAAAGTCAAGCTCGGCAAAGAAGAGCAGTACCTCAAAGACGCTACCGAGCTCGACGCTTACTTGCTGCGCGTGGCCTTGAAAGATGCCAAGCTGGAAACCGGCGTTCCCGGCGGCGCGATGTTGCAAGGCGACGCCCTGGAAGCTTTAGCGCGTCAGTACGTACTGGCCAACAATGTGGCCAATCGCCTCAGCGCCTGGATGGACGTGGAAGGCCTGCGCGCCATGGCCAACGGCTTGGAGTTGAACCTCGACTCCTTGGAAGCAGCCGAGCAGTCAGCCACCGGCCTGAAAGCCGCGCTACACGACGCCGAGGTCAGTGCCGAGTTCGACGCACGCAGCGACAAACACATTCTGCGCATCAGCCGCATGCAACACGGCAACGTGAAAAGCAGCGTCATCAGCGCCGATTTCATCCACGGTGCCGACTATGAAGTGCTCAGCACCGCAGGCAAAACCTTCAAAGGCTTGGTCAGCGCCGACGCCGTCGTCAAACGCGGTGAAGGCGAGCGACAAAAGGAAAGCCGCATCAACGACTTTCGCCAAGCCATGGTGTGGCTGATCCAGCAAGCCGAAGCCGCAGTGGGCCGCCAACGCT
>JANPNT010000182.1:0-3954 GCA_031427655.1 Burkholderiales bacterium | reverse complement strand
ATGGGTTATTTGCTACCGTGGGGCCAAATGAGCTACTGGGGCGCTCAGGTAATCGTTAACTTGTTCGCTGCGGTGCCACTGATTGGGCCCGACTTGGCTCTGTTGATTCGCGGCGACTACGTTGTCGGCGACGCCACGCTGAACCGCTTCTTCGCGTTCCACGTGATCGCAGTGCCGTTGGTGCTTCTCGGTTTGGTGGCCGCCCACATCATTGCCTTGCACGAAGTGGGTTCCAACAACCCCGACGGCGTCGAGATCAAAGCCAAGAAGGACGTCAAAGGCATTCCCCTGGACGGCATCCCGTTTCATCCGTATTACACGGTGCACGACATCCTTGGCGTCAGCGTGTTCTTGATGATTTTCACGGCGATTATTTTCTTCGCGCCTGAGTTTGGGGGTTACGTTTTGGAGTTCAACAACTTCATTCCGGCTGACCCGTTGAAAACGCCAGCCCACATCGCCCCGGTCTGGTACTTCACACCGTATTACTCGATGTTGCGTGCGATCACCGGGGAAATGATGTATGCCTTGGTGGCCATTGTTTTGGCGGCCGGTGTCTTGGGCGCGGCGAAGGCAAAGATTGCCATGATGTTCAAAGCGGCGGTTGTTGTCGGCGCGATATTGGTCGCGGCTGCAATGTTGTCGTTCGACGCCAAGTTCTGGGGTGTCGTGGTGATGGGTGGAGCTGTGGTGATTTTGTTTTTCTTGCCGTGGCTCGACTACAGCGAAGTGAAGTCAATTCGCTACCGTCCCGATTGGCACAAATACATGTACGCGGTCTTCGTGATCAACTTTTTTGTGCTCGGCTACTTGGGCGTGCAACCGACGTCGGCCATCGGTGAACGCGTGTCGCAGGTAGGTACCTTGTTCTACTTCGGTTTCTTCTTGCTGATGCCTTGGTGGAGCCGGTTGGGCCAATTCAAACTCGTACCTGATCGCGTCGTGTTTGCGGCTCATTGATAAGAAAGCAAATTCGCTTACTCACCTTGCTGAAGCGACCAAATTGAACATGAAAAAACTGATTCTTTCCTTGTTGATGTCCTTGGGACTGGTCGCTGGCGTGGCGGCCAGCGAGGGCGGTATGCGTTGGGACAAATTCCCATCCGAGAAGATGGAGGATGTGGCGTCTCTTCAAAACGGAGCCAAGCTTTTCACCAATTATTGCCTGAACTGCCACGCGGCGTCGTACATGCGCTACAACCGCCTGCGCGACATCGGTTTGACCGAAGACCAGATCAAGAAGAACTTGATGTTTGCCACCGACAAAGTTGGCGACACCATGAAGGTCTCTCTGGATCCCAAGCAGGCCAAGGAATGGCTGGGCGTTGTTCCGCCTGATTTGACTGTGATCGCGCGGTCACGTGCTGGGCCCGGCGGCAGTGGTGCAGACTACCTCTATACCTATCTGCGCACCTACTATCGCGACGATACCAAAGCAACGGGTTGGAACAACCTGGCCTACCCCAACTCAGCGATGCCTCACGTGTTGTGGGAACTTCAAGGTCAACGCACTGCCAAGTTCTCTGAGTTCAAAGACGCTCACGGCGCAGTGCAACAAAAGCACGATGGCTACATTCCCGTGAGCTCTGGCTCGATGACCGCGTTGGAGTACGACAATGCGATCGGCGACTTGGTGGCATACATGCAGTGGATGGGAGAACCAGCACAAGGCCAGCGCGTTCGCTTGGGTGTTTGGGTGTTGATGTTTTTGGCCGTGTTCACGGTGATCGCATGGCGATTGAACGCCGCTTACTGGAAAGACATCAAGTAGTCCAATCAATCAGCTTGATTTTCGCCGTCTGAATTTACCTCCAGACCTTTGATTCGAAGCGCAGTGGGATGTCTGAAAGGGCTGCTCACTGCGCTTCTCGTTTCTAAAATATTCTTTGAGGAGCCGACGCTCATGATGGTGCTTTATTCCGGAACGACTTGCCCTTACTCGCACCGCTGCCGCTTCGTGTTGTTTGAAAAGGGCATGGACTTTGAGATCCGCGACGTCGATCTCTACGCCAAGCCCGAAGACATTGCCCTGATGAACCCGTATAACGAGGTTCCCATCTTGGTTGAGCGCGACTTGATCTTGTACGAATCACACATCATCAACGAGTACATCGACGAGCGTTTTCCTCATCCCCAGTTGATGCCCGGAGACCCTGTTGCCCGTGCCCGCGTGCGTTTGTTCTTGCTCAACTTTGAGAAAGAGCTTTTCGTTCACGTCAACGTGTTGGAGTCGCGCGGCGGCAAGGCCACCGACAAACAATTGGAAAAGGCGCGGTCGCAAATTCGTGACCGCTTGACCCAGCTGGCACCGATCTTCTTGAAGAATAAGTACATGCTGGGCGACGATTTTTCGATGCTCGACGTGGCCATCGCACCACTGCTATGGCGCTTGGATTACTACGGCATCGACATGTCCAAGAACGCAGTTCCGCTACTCAAGTACGCAGAGCGCATTTTTTCGCGCCCGGCCTATATTGAAGCGCTGACGCCGTCGGAAAAAGTGATGCGCAAGTAAATCGACTGTCAGGCTGCGACCTTTTATCTCTCCATGAGCGCTAATCCTCCGTCCATAGGCAGCCCGGGTTCGTCAACCCGGCCTTACCTCATTCGTGCTTTGCATGACTGGTGCACCGACAACGGCTTCACACCTTACGTCGCCGTTTTTGTGGATGAAAACGTTCGCGTGCCGATGGAGTACGTGAAGAACAACGAAATTGTTCTCAACGTTGGTTTCGAGGCCACCACAGGGCTGAAGCTTGGTAACGAGCACCTGGAGTTCAAGGCCCGTTTCGGCGGTACTTCACGCGATATCTTCGTGCCTATCGATCATGTGATCGCCATTTACGCGCGTGAAAACGGCCAGGGCATGGCTTTTCCCGTGCCCAGCGAGGCAGCGACGGGGGCCAAAACCACCGCGCTGTCGGCAGTGTCTGTGCCGGCCTCGGCGGAAAAAAACCTGGCAGGTTTGCGCTTGGCACCCGATGTGGCCGAACAAGTCGATCGCACAGGATCTCGTCACAACGCACCGCGTGTGTCCGAACCACCCGAGGTGCCGCCGCCAGCCAGCCCTGGCGGCAGTCGTCCCTCACTGAAACGCATCAAGTAAATTCTTCGCCCAAGCTGGCGATAAAATGAAGTAAGCGCCCTTGTAGCTCAGCTGGTAGAGCAGCGGTTTTGTAAACCGAAGGTCCCGGGTTCGATTCCTGGCGGGGGCACCAAATATCAGCAGCACAGCGGCCGTACCGAGGCATGAGTTGGAAAGTTCTGGCTTTTAGCCGTTGTGAACTTTGATGCGTATTGGTGAAGCTGACCAACCTTGTTTTTTCAGCGCTTCTTCTAACCGAGGTACGCACTGGCGAAGCTTCGCAGCCACCGCGGCGTTGGCCACCAGCAATGACCATCCTGCTTCGTCCACCGGGCCGGGTTGTACATGAGCCAGCATCGCGTTAGGGATGCACACCTTCACTGCTTCAAAACGCGCTTTGGAGTCGCGAATTCGTTCGCGCAAAAGTGCCAACGGCTCGCTCTGTAACAGTGCCTCTTGCAGGCGCATTGCGTCAGGCACGCTCGGGGTGCTTGTGCGCGGCGTTGAAGTGGTGGGTTTGGGTTTCACGATTTCAGCTTGAGTAATGCAGAAGCATTTACCGACACGCGACTTGCGGCAGTTCCAGATTCAGTCAGGAGTTTATCGATGCAGATTTTGATAACCCGCAGCAGCTTGGCGCGAAGCCGCGTGTCGTATTTCAATCGCATTCAAATGACTGCTGCGTTGGTCGTCCTGATGATCGTATTGAGTCGGCCCTGCAAAATCCCTTTCATCCAGCCCTAATAGAACCGAGCGGCGCGAGTTGCGCAAGTCTTGAACCAATGAGAGCGCGCCCGGTTTGCATCAGCCAGCCCGCAGCGCCAGCAAACGCCCGAAACGCCCGAAACGCCCCACCTGCCGCCAAGCGC
>JANPNT010000181.1:0-1567 GCA_031427655.1 Burkholderiales bacterium | reverse complement strand
AAGTCGTAGTGATGCGGTATGGGTTTAATAGATCGTCGATGGTGTAGGCGACTTCAGTTGCACGGCCCAAGGTGTCGTAGCTGTAGGTGCGGTTATAGCCGTTGTTCGATTCGACTTGGCAGAGCTTGCCTTTGCCGGCGGTACATACGCCACCGCCTTTGTAGGCGTCGTAATACCAGTTGCTGATGAGGCTGGGCTCGGAACGGTTGGTCAGGCGGCCGAGAATGTCATAGGTCATGGTGGTGACCTGCAGCTTGGCATCGGTTTGTTTCTTAAGCTGGCCGAGCGCGCTGTATTCGTAGCTCCAAACGCCCATGTCGGGGTCGTTCATGCTGGTTTTGAAGCCACGCAGGTTGTAGGCCATGGACGTGACGACGCCACCGGCGTTGGTGGTCAGTAGATTGCCGAAGGGATCGTAGGTGTAACTGGTGACGGTGACGGCCGCATCGGTGACGGACAGTTTTTGGCCTTGGCTATTGACGACGCTGGTGGACGTAATGGTGGAGGGCGTGCCGCGGCCAGTGGTGCGGGTCACGCTGGTGGTAAAGCCGCTATAGGTGAACGTCGCCTGACTGCCGTCTGCGGCAGTTTGAGTATTGACACGGCCTATCTCATCGTAGGTGAAACTTGTTCCCGGAATTGTGGTGGCGTTGGTAAAGTAATTCCGATACCGGAACGTAACTTGCCCAAGGGCGTTAAAGTCAACGCCATCACCGTTACTCTTGGTGCCGTCAAAGTTGGTGACGTAGCTTCGAACCTGGCGATTTAGTCGATCAAAGTAGGCCGATGTGGCCGGCGCACCCGTGGAATTCGAATTGATGAAATAGGCAGCGATAGGCCCGGGGGCGACGTAGTCATAAGACCAGATGCTTGACGTGCCGTCGGCCCGACTCTCCATCGCCTTGCGCCCAAACACATCGTAGGTCCAAGTCGTTGCTACATTGTTCGGCCCGGTCAGCTTGGTCATGGCGCCAAAACGCGGGTCGAATTCGTGGGTTTCCGTTTGGCCTAACGCATTGACCACGCGAGTGGGAAAGCGACCGGCGGGATTGGCGCCTTGCGCTTCGAAATAGGTATAGCTGGTACGCGGCGCAAAATACGCCGAATCCGTACTCGCCACGGCGCTAGCCGTTGTTGCTGATTGTTTGTTTCCAAATGCGTCGTAAATGTAATCGGTAGTTACACGCAATTTCGGATCAGTCGATGCGGCTGGCGCACCCACGCAACCTACACCTGGCTCGACAACTTCTCTATTTAGCAAACCATCTGAGCGATAAGCAAATGACGATGTGCGAGTGGCCGAGGCGCCATTTGGCAACGTATTGGTGACCGCAGAACAGGTGACACGACCGAGTATCCAACTTGCCACGTTATCGCTGTAGGTATTGATATTGGTTTTATTGTGCCCGTCCGAGCTGATGATCTCGACGCGCGTGGTGTTGCCATAGCTATTAACGACGGCATTGGTCGTAATTTGGCTGATCGATGTTTGATTGAGTTCGTAAGCGTTTGCAACGGATTGCGAAACGTAGGGATAATAGACCCTCGCGTAAGTGTTGTTTGCAGC
>JANPNT010000180.1:0-6613 GCA_031427655.1 Burkholderiales bacterium | reverse complement strand
GAAGTTGTCGCCCTTGCGGAAAGGAAAGCCGGTGCCGATCAAGCAATCGGCCATGCGGTTGCGCTTGGAAACGCGCAGGCGCTTGTCGTTCAGGAAGGCACCGCGCCCTTTGGAGGCGTAAAACAAATCATTGCGCGTGGGGTCGTAGACCACGCCTTGCTGCACTTGTCCTCGAAACGACAGCGCGATGGACACGCAGTACATCGGCAGGCCGTGGATGAAATTGGTGGTGCCGTCGAGTGGGTCAATGATCCACAAATAGTCGCTGTCTTTGGCGCCGTGTTCGCGGCCCGATTCTTCGGCCAAGATGGCGTGACCGGGGTAGGCGGTGAGCAGGGTTTCAATGATCACGCGCTCGGCGGCTTGGTAAATTTGGGTGACGTAGTCGTTGGCCGACTTGGTCGTCACCTTGATCATGTCCACGTCCATCGAAGCCCGGTTGATCAAGGAACCTGCTGTGCGTGCCGCTTTCACAGCAACATTGAGCATGGGGTGCAGCGCTTGCGACATAGGGCAACCTGGTGAGTGGATACAGGGAAAGAGAACGGGCTTGGCGGGAGGAAAGAGCGGTCCGCAGCGCGAAAGACTTTGCGCTTGCCGATAATCACAGTTTACCCGGCCACTTTTTGGCAGCCTTCTTTTTTACCTCGCCGCCATGCCTGCTGCCGTTCCGCAATCCGACTTTCGGCCCGCCACGCCCGCCGACCCCACGCGCTTCATTTTGCTGGGCACCAGCCACCCCGGCAATGTGGGTGCCACAGCGCGCGCGATGAAGGTGATGGGCTTCTCAGACCTGGTGCTTGTGGCGCCGCGCTATCCGAATGTGCAGCGCAAAGCCGAGGCCATCTCGCTGGCCAGTGGCGCGCTCGACATTTTGGAAAACGCCCGCGTGGTGGACACGCTCACCGAAGCGCTGGACGGCATCACCCACGTCTGCGCCACTGCCATGACACCGCGCGACTTCGGGCCGCCCACGCATGCGCCGCGCGAGTTGTTCCGCACGCTGGCCGCCAGCGCCCACCGCGTGGCGTTGGTGTTTGGCTGCGAGCGCTTCGGCATGAGCAACGAGGATGTTTACCGCTGCCACAGTTGCATCAGCATCCCCACCGATCCCAACTACGGCTCGCTCAACTTGGCGCAAGCGGTGCAGTTGTTGGCCTACGACTGGCGTCAGGCGCTGGGTGGTTTTGGTGTGGCGGTGCGCACAGTGGATGCGAAGCTGGCCGATGCCGTTGCCGTACAAGGCGTGCTGGATCATTGGCGAGACGCTTTGCAGCGCATCGGCTTCCTCGACCCGCAGGCGCCGCGCAAACTGATGCCGCGACTGAATCAGTTGTTCAACCGCAGCGCTTTGACAACCGAAGAAGTTCACATCTTGCGCGGCGTGGCGCGGGCCGTGATTGAAGCCTCTGAAGGCAAAGCGAGGTAACTCGCCCGCGCTTCAGTTTTTGAGCTGTATTTGCAGCGATGCATACCAAGCCGACATGTCGGCGATGTCTTCGTCGCTCAGCGGTTTGGCCAGCAAGCTCATTTGTTCATGCACACGCTTGCCACCGCGGTGGGCCTTGAGTTGCTCGGCCAAATACTGCTCGGGTTGGCCGGCCAAATTTGGCGTGTTGGGCATGACGGCCAAGCCCATCGGCCCATGGGGGGCGGCGCAGAGTTGCGCTTTTTGGCGACCGACTTCGGGGTCAGCGGCGAGTGTTGAATTCGCGGTGAGCGTCGTAAGCAACGCAAACGCAAGGTGGGTTGATGCATTCATCTTGTAGGTCTCAAGTCGAATTGAAAAAGCGGGCCGGTGTGTCTCAAAACACCCGCGACCCGCTTTGCTTGGGTTTAAGACTTGTGCGCCTCAGCGCGCCGCCACTTTCGCATCGCCTACGTAAGTCACGCGGTACAGCGCTCCGGCGAAGTCATCGCTGATGAGCATGGAGCCGTCTTTCATCATGGCCACATCAACAGGACGACCGCGGTAAAGGCCGGTATCGCCGTCAAGCCGCCCTTGGGCGAAGACCTCGGCTTTGTCAGCCGTGCCGTCGGCTTTCAGGCTGGTGAACGAGATGCGTGCACCAATTGCCTTGGTCCGGTTCCATGAACCGTGCTGTGCCGAGAACACACCGCCTTGGTATTTGGTCGGGAAGACTTTGCCTGTGTAGAAGGCAAGTCCCAAATCTGCGGCGTGAGCATCAGTCATGACCTCTGGGTTCACAGTGTTGGCAGGCAGCGGATCTTTGTCGTAACCCTCATCGGTGATGCGCGTTTTGCTGACGATGTACGGATAACCGAAAAGTTGTCCGGCTTTGGAAAAGCGATTGATCTCGCCCATCGGAATATCGTCACCCATGCCGTCAGTTTGGTTGTCGGTCCACCACAAGGTCTTGTCCTTGGGGTTGAAGTCCAGCCCGACTGAATTGCGAACGCCGGTGGCATAAACCTCGCGCTTAGATCCGTCAAACGGATTCATGCGCACGATGCCGCCGATGCCCACTTTGGTGTACAGCTCCAGTTTGCTGCGTGGCTGCACGTTGAAGGGCAGGCCCAGCGTGACGTACAGCATGCCGTCCGGCCCGAAACGGCTTGTCCGCGCACCGTGGTTAAACGACTCTTCTTCAACCGGAATCAACTTGCCCTGAGGCACGGTTTCAATCACCGCCACGTCGCCGCCTTCGCAGAAGAATTCAGCCGCCGGGAAATTGCGCAGGCTTGCGCTTTGGAGTGGTGGCGGGAGCAGGAGCGGGAGTGAGCTTTAACGCGGGCTTTGAAACGCGCTTGGAGATCTTGGCAACAGATGCGGCTGACGGTTTTCTTTTCACAGCGGACATTGCGTGGGCCTGATTGACTCGATTCGATGCCTAGATTCTGGCGCGCTTCGAAGCCCATTCAACTCAACGCGAAGCAAACCCGTTGATGTGCCCGCAGTCAGGAAACACGCTGTCCAGTTGCTGGTGCAAATCGGCCTTGTGCATGCGGCTGCGCTCGCTTTGAACGGGCAGGGCGGCAAAAACGGCGCCGCGCAAACGCCACAGCTCCACCGCCTCTTTGGCGAGCAGCACTTGACGCTGCAACAGCAAACCCAAGCCGCCTTCGATCTCGGTGGTGGCGCGCATGAAGCTGTATTTCAGCTCGGTGAAAGCGGTTTGCGCCGCCATGCGGGCCATGCGCTCTTCGGGCAGGCCATAACCTGGCAATGGCATCCCTGGGTGATGGGCCGTGCCCACATTGATTGATTGCACCGTGTTCATTGCGAGGCTCCGGGTCGCCTCACGCGCTGGGGGAAAAATCGGTTCAGACGGTTCAAGCGGTAAGTGGCTTCGGTTTCATCGTGTTGGCAGGACACCAGGTTGTAAATCTCGGTGCGCAGATGCCACAGGTCGCGCATCGAACGGGCAATGCGTATGCGGCCCAGCAGATCACCGGCTTGTTGGGTGCGAATGTCGCGAAGGCTGTCGACAAACTCGAGCCGCACCAGCGACAGCGGCGTGCTGCTTTGCGCTGTCATGGACAGCTCTTTAGGCCACTGGCTTTGCGTGCTGTTGGCGCTGCCCGCGTGGGCAGGCCAAGCCGTTTGCAACCAGTCGCGCAGCCCGGCCTGCCAGCCTTCTTGCCAGCTTGACGACGGTCGGCTGCGTCGAAGTGCCGGAGGGCACACTTCTGTGCGTGTCGGCCCATAAGGCGACAGGTGCGAAGCGTTCGAATTCGATGCGGCGATGTGGCTCAGCCGCGAGAGGATGTCGTTCAGCATGAAGTGTTTTGCTTGTCTTTCTTGAAGATTTCTTGTGCTGCGCTGTGACCTGAGCACCCGCGCTGTCAGCAACAATTGTTTCAATCCGCGCTTTTGGCCAAACAAAGATAAGCAGGCGTTTTCACCGCTAACTTTTCGCCGCGACCTTTTCGCCGCCTAATCAGCCCTGGTGCACTCGTCCACCCCGGCCCCCCAACAGCGCTACCCTTGCTGCCTTTACTGCTGACAACAAAGAAGCCCCCGATGAAATGGTTCCGACGCGTTTTGACCGTGCTGTTGTTGGTGGTGGTGACGGTCGGCGGTGCGCTGTGGCAATACAGCCGGCAAGCGCTGCCGCAAACTGACGGCGTTCAAACGGTGAAAGGCCAGCCCGACCAGGTAGGAGCCGACATCAAGATTGAGCGCGACGCCCACGGCATTCCCACCATCACCGCCGCCACGCCGAATGACGCGATGTACGGGCTCGGTTTTGTGCACGCCCAAGACCGCCTGTGGCAACTGGAAACGCACCGCCGCATCGGCTCCGGTCGCTTGGCCGAAGCCTTTGGCGAGGCTGCGTTGGACAACGACAAATTCCTGCGCGCCTTGGGCGTGAAGCGCGCGGCTGCTGCGCAGTGGGCCGCTGCCAAAGGTGATGCGAGGTCAGCCGTGCTGGCGTACACCGCAGGCATCAATGCCTACATTCAAACTGCGATGAAGGCGCGGCCGCCCGAATTTTTGGTGCTGGGCATTCAGCCCGAACCCTGGACACCCGAAGACAGCATGGCCTGGGCCATCATGATGGCGTGGGACTTGGGCGGGAACTGGAGCACGGAGTTGCTGCGCATGCGGCTGGCGCTGACGATGCCAGTCAACCGAATCGACGAGCTTGTCCCACCCTTCCCGGGGAACTCGGGCGAGCCAGCAGACAAGCCGCTCGTCACCACCGATTACGCAGCGCTTTTCAAAGGCTTGAACGTTGACGGCAAGCTGGGCCAGCAAGCGCTCAACTTCGCACCCGAATCCGGCGTGGAAGGCATCGGCTCCAACAACTGGGTGGTGCACGGCACGCACACCGTCACCGGCAAACCGCTGCTCGCGAACGATCCGCACTTGAAGCTCAGCGCGCCTGCGCTTTGGTACTTTGCGCGCATGCAGGCACCGGGTTTGAAAGTGGCGGGCGCGACCATGCCGGGCCTGCCCTTTGTGGTGCTGGGCCAAAACGAGTACGTGGCCTGGGGCTTCACCAACACCGCGCCCGATGTTCAAGATTTGTACTTGGAACGCATCAAGCCCGATGCGCCGGACCAATACCAAACCCCCGACGGTTGGGCCCCGTTCACGGTGGTGAACGAGGTCATCAAAGTCAAAGGCAAACCCGACGTCACGTTGGTTGCGCGCAGCACGCGGCACGGGCCGGTGATTTCTGACGCCGCCAATTACGACGGTTTGTTGGGCCCGCACGGCACACCCACCGCGAAACCCGCCTATGCCCTGGCCATGCGCTGGACCGCACTCGACCCCGACCCCAGCACGCTGGACGCAGGTCTGGCTTTCAGCCGCGCCAGCTCGGTGCCTGACTTCATCCGCGCCTCCGCCAACTACCTCGCACCCATGCAAAACATGGTGGTGGCCGACAAAGCCGGTCACATCGCCATGGTCGCGGCCGGGCGCGTGCCAGTGCGCAAGCCCGACAACGATTTGAAAGGCCAAGTGCCGTCGCCTGGCTGGGACGCCAAATACGATTGGGACGGCTATGTGGCGGCCGAGCAAACCCCGCGCGAGATCGACCCCGAACGCGGCTTTATTGCCACCGCCAACCAGCGCATTCATCCGCTGAGTTATCCGCATTACCTGACCAATGAGTGGGCCGTGCCCTACCGTCAGCAACGCATCGAGCAAATGCTGAACGCCAAGCCCAAGCACAGCATCGATGACATGAACGCCATGCAGAGCGATGTGGTTTCGCTGGCCACCAAGCGCTTGTTGTTTTTTGCGGCGAAGGCCAAATCAAACCATGCACTGGCCGCAGCGGCGACCGCGCAACTCAGCGCTTTCGACGGCACCATGGCCGGCGACAAAGCCGCACCGCTGATCTTCTACGCTTGGGTGCGTCACCTCACCAAAGGCGTTTTTGCCGACGAGCTGGGCCCAGTGATGTGGGAGCGCACGGTGGGCGGGCGCAGTTACCGCGACGCGTTGGAAGGCGTGCTGGAGCGCAACGACGCCTGGTGGTGCGATGACAAAACCACGGTTGCCGTGGCTGAGACATGCGAACAACAAATCAACGCCGCCTACACCCTGGCGTTGGACGAACTGCAAGCCCAACACGGCACCGACGTGAGCAAGTGGCGATGGGACGCTGCACACATCGCCAGGTCTGAGCACCGCCCGTTCAGCCGAGTCAGGCCGCTGTCCAAACTGTTTGAGTTGCGCGCACCCACAGGCGGCGACACCTACACCGTCAACGTCAGCCGTGTGGGCTTGAAACCCGACGCCACCACCGGCGAGCTGTACTTGGACGAACATGGCCCCAGTCTGCGCGCTATCTACGATTTAGGCGACCCCGCCAACTCGCGCTTCATGCATTCCACAGGGCAGTCGGGCATTTTTCTTTCGCCGCTGTACCGAAGCTTCGTGGGGCCGTGGAGCCGGGTGGAATACGTGCCAGTGTGGGGTGGGGCGGCGGTAAATACTTTGGTGTTAAGGGTGCAATGAAAACATTTTTGATTCGGTCCGTCATGGCCCCGCGATTCATTCGCCCGCTGCTGGTGTGCACGCTGCTCAGTGCTGCGCACATCGGCGGTCAAGCTGCTGCTATTGCTACTGCGGCTGCTGTTGCGAGCGCGAATGAAGCCGCGCCCAAGCTGCTGCTGCTCGGCGAAGTTCACG
>JANPNT010000179.1:0-11431 GCA_031427655.1 Burkholderiales bacterium | reverse complement strand
TATCCAAATGAATTGAGTGCACATGACTTCAACCCATGAAACCATCACCCTTGGCGGCGGCTGCTTTTGGTGCACCGAAGCGGTGTTCGAGCGCGTGATCGGCGTGACCAGCGTCGAGTCGGGCTACTCCAACGGGCACGCCAAAAACCCAAGTTACGAGCAGGTCTGCAGCGGCGACACTGGCCACAACGAAGTGATTCGCGTGCGCTTCGAGCCCAGCGAAATTACGCTGAGCGAAATATTGGAAATCTTCTTTGTCATCCATGACCCGACCACGCTGAACCGCCAAGGCAATGACGTTGGCACGCAGTACCGATCGGGCATTTACTTTCATAACGCGGATCAGGAAGCCGTGGCCCGCGAAGTGGTGGCGCAGGTGAATGCGCATCACAACGGCCGCGCGGTGACGGAAGTTTTGGCCGAGGACAACTACTCACGTGCCGAGGACTACCACCAGCACTACTTTGCCAACCACCCCAATCAAGGCTACTGCGCCATGGTGGCTGCGCCGAAGGTTGAGAAGTTCAAGAAAACCTTCGCCAACCGGTACCGGGCGGGCTGAGAAGTTGAGTTGGAGATGAAGGTGTCCAGAGTGCACCATCGCCGATGTTGGCAAGTCGCCGTGCTGGCGATATGCCTCATGTTGGCGCAGGCGCTTTGGTTGCTGCACCGAGTGGCGCACTTTCAGTTTTCGAGCCGCGCCGCTGTGGCTTACGCCAGCACAGAACTTAAATCGCCTCCTTGTGACCTCGCCATTGGTTCGTGGGCCAGGGCGTTGCTGCCCGACCACCAAGACGAGCGCAGTTGCGCCGACTACGACCAACTCGGCCACGCCGACATGGCACCCGGCTGCAACGCGCCGACCGCATCGCACGCGCCGGTAATGAGGGCAGAAGTTACCCACGCTGCTTCCGGCATGGCGGCGCAAGCTGCCGGTTTCCTTGCCCGCGGACCACCTGCCTTGGTTTGACGACAGCCTCCGCCGTCACTCGTTCGCGAGTGCTTGAGCGGATGAATTTCGCGCCACGCCATTTCGGCGCAGTGCGCCATCGTCAATCGAGGCGACTGCTCGGCTTGAACGCCCCAGCCGCCTCCCGCAGGAAATTCAATGTCCCCAACTCATTTGAAAAGCCACCCACGCCGCGCCGTGGCTCTCGCTGCTTCGACACTTTTCGTTAGCTGTTTGAACGGTGCAACTTGGGCGCAGACCGCACCCGACACCTTGGAAAAGGTCATCGTCACCGGCAACCCGTTGGGCAGCACAGAAATCGCCTCACCGGTGTCGGTGTTGAGCGGCGATGCACTTGTGCTCAAGCGCGCCAGCACATTGGGCGAAACACTGAACGGGCTGCCGGGCGTGTCGAGCACCTCATTCGGCCCCAACGCAGCGCGGCCCGTCATACGCGGTCTGGACGGCGACCGGGTGCGCATCCTCAGCAACGCCGGGGCCTCGCTCGACGCGTCCAGCCTCAGCTTTGACCACGCGGTGCCGATTGACCCGCTGATCGTGGAGCGCTTGGAAGTGCTGCGCGGACCGGGCGCTTTGCTGTACGGCGGCAACGCCAGCGGCGGCGTCGTGAACGCCATAGACAACCGCATTCCCAAGGTCTCCCTCAAAGGTGCATCCGGGGCTGCAGAAGTGCGTGTCGGCGGTGCCAGTCGAGAACGCGGCGGTGCCGCGTTGATCGAAGCGGGCAACGGTCAATTTGTGGGTCACGTTGATGTGTTCGGGCGCTCCACATCCGACCTTAGCGTCCCTCGCTACGTGCCGCTGGAAGACGGCAGGGCCTTGCCCGAAACCACGCGGGTCCGCAATTCTGCGAGCAGTACCCGAGGTGGTGCGGTGGGCGGTTCGATGTTCTTTGGCAAGAATCAAATCGGGGCGTCGATCGACACCTACGACAGCACTTACGGCATCGTGGTGAAGCCCGATGTGATCGTCAAGATGAAGCGCGAGCACCTGGGCGTCAGCGGCGAGTTCAAAGACCTCGCCGGGCCCATCAATCAATTGCGTTTGCAGTTCAACCAAACTCAATACCAGCATCAAGAGGTTGACGGCGCGGGTGCGGTCGGAACCACGTTCAAAACTGCGGGTCGAGAGCTTCGTGCTGAGGCCCAACACGCGGCTTTGGGGCCAGTGCGCGGTGTGGTGGGTGTTCAGCTGGAGAACTTCGGCTTTTCGGCACTCGGTGACGAGGCATTTGTGCCCAACACACGAACTCAGCGGCAGGGCGTCTTTGCCTTGGAAGAATTGAACTGGGCAGGCGGTGTGCTCGGTGCGGGCGTGCGCATTGAACGTGCGCGGGTAGATTCGAAAGGAGACACGTATCCGACCATGCCCAAATTCGGAGATGCACTGCAGCGCAGTTTTTCTCTGCGCAGCTTCTCGCTGGCCAACGTGATGAAACTGAACACCGAATTGAGCTTTACCGGGAGCTTCAGCATTTCGCAGCGCGCGCCCACCTCGTTCGAGCTCTATGCCAATGGTGTGCATGCGGCGACTGGCACGTTCGAGCGTGGCGATGTGGGCTTGGGCATTGAGCGCGGCAGCAACATCGATCTGGCACTGCAATGGAAGTCGGGCACCGACCATTTGCGCGTTGGCGCTTACGCATCGCGTTTTTCCAATTTCATTTCGCTGGAGGCTTCGGGTTTGGATGTTCAAGAGCCAGACGGGCAGGGCGGCTTCGACACCTACCCGCAGTACGTTTTCAAGCCGGTGCGCGCGCGCCTGCACGGGCTTGAAATCGAAGGGCAAAAGCGCCTTCTCGGCGGTGTGTTGACTTTGGATGTGTCGGGCAAGCTTGACCTGGCGCGAGCCCTCAATGTGGACAGCAATGAGGCGCTGCCCCGCGTGGCTCCACTGCGCATCAATTTGGGTTTGGATGCGAGCTATGCGGCGTGGTCGGGTCGCGTTGAAGTCGATCGCGCGTCGGCACAAAAGCGGGTTCCGGCCACCGACGTGCCAACAGCTGGTTACAGCCTGCTGAACCTGTCTGTGATGCGTCGCTTCGCCGTGAGTGGCTTGGTCGGCTCGGGGAATACCGATGCGGTGTGGTTTTTCAAACTCAACAACGCGGCAAACACCTTGGCTTACAGCGCTGGTGCGATTCCCACGGTGCGTGACTTGTCGCCGCTGGCGGGCCGGTCGTTCAAGACA
Organism: Burkholderiales bacterium; assembly: GCA_031427655.1. GTDB lineage: Bacteria > Pseudomonadota > Gammaproteobacteria > Burkholderiales > Burkholderiaceae_C > JANYJJ01. Next base: position 8,271 of record JANPNT010000179.1, on the reverse strand, counting down.
GGACTGCGGCTGGCTTTTTAAGCTGCGCGGGGCAGCCTCGACCTCTACACTCAAACCTTGTGCCTGTACCCCAGCGGCATCACCAGCGAGACCCCAGCAGTATGAAAACAGCATGGATGTCGGTGCCCAGCTTGGCCATCAAGGTCTGGTTGGATGCGGGTGAGTGCCGTTGGCGCATCAACCCGGCCTTGCGCGCTTGGTCATTTCCACACCGCATGAGGCCCGCGCATTGGCAGGGCTTTGCCGAGCTGTTGATGTCGATGTGCCAACAGTCGGCACAGGTAGCCGATCAACGGCTGATGCTGTGCGGTGTGCCGGTGCGCGCTGCCTACCACTCAACACGCGACGGATGGCTGGTCTGGCTGACCGAAATCTCGGCAGACACGCCCGATTCGAGCGCTGCCGCCGACGCTGAATCGACGGCTGATTTCAGCGCAAGCTTGGAGGCCGCGCAGCAGCTTTTGTCAGGCAGATTGGCGCAAGCGGTTAACTTGGCTTCGGTATCGGTGTGGCGCATTGATTTGGCTACACAGCGCATTGAGTTCAATGATTTTGGCTACCGCGTGAACAACGTCAAGCCGCGTCCCGGCGGCTTGCCCTTGGCACTGGTGCGCACAGCCTTGCATCCCGACGATGTGAAGGCTGTGGCCCACGCCGCTCTGGCTGCCATGGAGTGCGACGGTGTGATCGACGTGGAGGCGCGTTACCGAAACGCCGACGGCAGCTACCGCACCGTGCTGACGCGTCGGGTGGCCGAGCGCGATGTGCAAGGCCGTGCGGTGGCGCTGGCCGGTATTTCAATCGACCAAACCGAGCGCATTGCCGAGCGCGAAAAAAAACGCTGGCCCTGACGCGCAACATCGAGCTCATTACCGATGCGGCTGGCGTTGGTGTGTGGAGCATCGACCTGGCCAGTGGGCGTGTGGAATGGAACCGCCAGATGTACTTGATATACGGCGTGCCCGAAGGTCAGGGGGCCCCTTCGCTGGGCCACTGGCTGGAGGATCGCATGCACGCTGACGACCGCTCGCGGGTGGCCAACGAACGTCGCGCGGCGGTAGAAGCCGGTCGTGATCTGGACACTGAGTTCCGCGTCGTCCGCCCCGACGGCAGCCACCGCCACGTGGTGTGCCGCTCGCGTCGTGAGACGCGAGGCGGACGCGCGTGGGTGCATGGAATTCACGTCGACATCACGCAGCGGCGTCACACCGAAGACCGGCTGCACTTGCTGGAACAGCGCGCGCTGTTGGCCAATCAAGCGGTGCGCGTCGGCACCTGGGAGCGGAATTTGCTCACCGACGATTCGCAGTGGGATGCGCAGATGTACGCATTGCGCGGCTTGGATCCCAGCGACCCGCGCTCACCCAATCAACTGCGCCGCAGCTGTGTTCACCCCGACGATGTTCCCGACATGATGACGCTCAAGGCTTGGGGCTTTGCGCGAGGAGAAGCATCAGATTTCGACTTTGAGTTCCGCGTCATCTGGCCTGACGCTTCGGTGCATTGGTTGAACACTCGCGGCTTGGTGCTGCACGACGACCAGGGCCTGCCCACGCGCGCTTTGGGCGCGAACTGGGACATCACCCAGCGCAAGCTCGCAGAGCAGTCTTTGCGGGACAAACTCGCTGCCGAGCAGGCCAGCCGCAGCAAGTCCGAGTTCTTGTCCAGCATGAGCCACGAGTTGCGCACACCTTTGAATGCGGTGCTCGGTTTTGCGCAGTTGCTGCTGATGGACACGGCTCAACCTTTGGCCGCCGAACACGCCCGCCGCGTTGATCGCATCCGCACGGCAGGTCAGCATTTGTTGGCCCTGATCGACGACGTGCTCGACATGGCGGCCGTCGAGTCGGGTGTGCAAGCCCTGAGCGTCGAGACCGTGGGCCTGCACCAAGTTCTCAGCGAAGTGATGCTTTGGATGGAACCGCAAGCCGCAGCGCATCAGGTGCGACTGCACCTGGAGTTGACGACCGCCTGGCTGAAAACCGACAGGCGTCGCGTGCGCCAAGTGGTGGTCAACTTGCTGAGCAACGCGATCAAGTACAACCGGCGCGACGGCGACGTTTGGGTGTCGATACAGCGTGCTGCGCAAGAGGCCGTGCCGAGCTGGGAGCTCAAAGTGCGTGACAGCGGGCGCGGTTTGTCACAGGCTCAGTTGGCACTGATTTTCGAGCCCTTCAACCGATTGGGCCTGGAGCACGAAAGCATTGAGGGCACCGGCATAGGCTTGACCATCGTGCGCGATTTGGTCGAGCGCATGGGCGGACGCATCTCGGTGACCAGCGAGCCCGGACAAGGGTCTGAGTTTTCGGTGTACTGGCCAATGGTGGCTGCGCCGAACGTCGGTTCACTGGATCCATCCGTCGGGGAGTCGAACGACGCCGCTGCCGGTCATCAGGCTGATGCCGCAGTCGAGAACACGGCTGCTGCGCCTGCGGCTTTGCAGTCGTTGAATCTGCTGTACATCGAATACAACCCTGTCAACTTGCTGTTGCTTCAAGAGCTGTTGGCGCAGCGGCCGAATGTGCGCATGCGAAGTGCCGACACCGGCAACGGCGGTCTGGTGATGGCGCTGGACGAGGTGCCGGATGTGGTGCTCATCGACATGCAATTGCCCGACCTCGACGGCATGGAGGTGTTGCGACGCTTGAAAACCAACCCGGTGTGGTCCGCTGTGCGCTTGATTGCCTTGTCTGCCAACGCCATGCCAGAGGACGTGACAAATGCGCTGACAGCTGGATTCGATGACTATTGGACCAAGCCGATTGACATGAAAAAAGTGCTCGAAAAACTAAATGCGATGAGCCTGCGCTGAAATGTCAATGCAGTCCCAGCGGGACCAGGGAAATCAAGGTGCAAGCCGCTCACGCACCCAAACTTCGTCTGTCAAGCGGTAACGCAATCGATCATGCAAACGCGACTTGCGACCCTGCCAAAACTCCCAGCTCACGGGCACCAAACGGTAACCACCCCAATGGGGCGGGCGCGGTGGATTCAGCAGATATTGCGCAGCAGCTTTCGCGGCATTCGCCACCAGCACCCCGCGCCCAGAAATAACTTGGCTTTGCGGTGACGCCCACGCCCCAAGACGTGAGTCGAGAGGGCGCGACAGGTAGTAGGCGTCTGACTCTTCTGCGCTCACCATTTCGACCCGTCCTTCTATGCGCACCACGCGCTCCAATTCGACCCAATGAAACTGCAATGCGGCCCAAGGGTTCGCGTTGATTTCTGTGCCTTTGCGGCTTTCGTAGTTGGTGTACCAAACAATGCCGCGTGCATCGAAACCTTTGATCAAAACAACGCGTGTTGAGGGTCGCCCGTCGGCACCGGCCGTGGCCAAAGTCATGGCGTTGGGCTCAGGCACCTCGGCGCTGAGCGCTTGAGTAAGCCATGTGTCGAACTGTTGCAGCGGGTCTGCTGCGCAGGCCGATTCATCCAGCTCGGCACGCTCGTAACTCTGACGCAAATCGGCAATGTTTTTCATGATCTGAGTATAGGGAAACAGGCCGAGACAGCGCGCCAAAGTGGCACACCCACGGACCCTGCCAACGGCTTACGGGGAAGGCCTTACGTAGAGCCCCTCTGGTGCGATGCGCCAGCGTATTTAATGCTCGAGGCGTTACAGCGTCGCGTCGCATCTGTCCACCGAGGCAGGCGCTTTCAGACCTTCAAGAATTCAGGACTCAACATGAAATCGAGGGTGGTGCTGGTGGTGTTGGCAGCAGGCCAAGGTTCCCGCTTCGGGCCGGGTGGGCACAAGCTAAGTCAAAAACTCGGCACGTCTACCGTGTTGGGAACCACCTTGGCCCATGCGCTTATCAGCCAGCTTTCAGTGGTTGTGGTCACCACCGCTGCCTTGGCGCCGTTGGCTCAACTCACAGTGGCGGCCAGCGACTTGGTGGTCATTCCCGAAGTGGTTGGCGCGCGTAAAGACGGCCCAATCAGCGCCCAAATCGGCGGTGCGAATTTGGGCATGGGCTACTCCATTGCACACGGCGTGCTGGCGCGCCCGCAAGCGTCCGGGTGGTTGGTCTTGCCGGGCGACATGCCGATGATTCAACCCGGCACACTTCAAGCGGTGGCCGCACAACTTGAGCACCATGCGGTCGTCTACGCCCAGCACCTTGGCCGTCGTGGACACCCGGTTGGTTTTGGGGCCGAGCTGTACTCCGAACTGGTTGCACTGCAAGGGGACGAAGGCGCGCGCCGCCTCATAGCCCGCTATCCGGCGCACCCGGTGGACGTGCAAGACGGCGGTGTGCTGATGGACGTGGACACGCCCAGCGATTTAGAGCAAGCGCGGCAAAGCCATGCGGCGATTGCGATGCGCTGAGTGAATCGCTGCGCATTTAGACACCACGCGCTGCGACGTTCTGAACGCTCAGGTGGGTGCATTTTTCGCACTTGATTGGCGCCTGGCAAATTTGTAAAACGCTCGCTTGTCGGCGCTTTGCATCAAGCAGAATCGCCGCGATGTCCACCTCCATTCCGCTGCGACCACAACACCAAGAAGAATTGCTGCTCAAGCATTTGCGTTCCTTTTTGGGCATCCTTGATGAAGCCGCCATTCAGTTGGTGCGCCGTCGTTTGCGCTGGGTCGAGGTGTCGGGTGGCGAAACGCTGATGCGCCAAGGTGAGCCTGGCGAGGCGCTGTACATGCTGGTCAGCGGGCGGCTTCGGGTCTACATCGACGAGCATGAGCAGCGCCGTATCGTGCGTGAAATTGCGCGCGGTGAAGTGGTCGGCGAGATGAGCCTGTACACCGACGCACCGCGCAGCGCCACGCTGGTGGCCATACGCGATTCGGTGTTGGTGAGCCTGGACAAGGCCGACTTTAATCAACTCCTCAACACCAGCCCCGAGGTGTCAACCGCCTTGACTCGCCAAATCATTCAACGTTTGCAAACCGAGCGCAGCCTGACGTTGATCGACAAGCCCGTGACCATGGCCTTGCTGCCCATCAGCGAGGGCGTGGACGCGGCCGCGTTGGCGAGGCAGTTGGCGGCTCAGCTGTCACTGAAGGGTCGGGTTGGCGTGCTTGACTCGACTGTCATGGCACGTCACTTCACTGCCGCGACGCGAGTCGCAGACGGCGAGCTGGGTGCCAGCCAGCGCCGCAGTGTGGCCATGCTGCTCGATGAAATTGAAAGCGCTCACGACTACGTGCTGCTGGTGGCCGATGCCCAACCCACCGACTGGACGCACATGTGTGCTCGCCATGCCGACGAGATACTGCTGTTGGCCGATGCGGCGGCTGCGCCGGTTTTGCACCCGAATGAGCAACAGATCTTGGTGGACCGACCGCCACGATCTGAAGCGGCTGAAATCCTCATCTTGCTGCACGCAGCCCGCACCGTTCACCCGCACGGCACGGCACTCTGGCTGAACCGCCGACCGCTCAGCGGCCACGTGCACCTTCGTGTTTCGCACGCGCCCGACATGGCCAGACTGGCGCGCATTCAGTCGCGCACTGCGGTGGGCTTGGTGCTGGCCGGCGGTGGCGCGCGCGGGTTTGCGCACCTGGGTGTTTTTCGCGCGCTGCGCGAGCACGGCATCGATATCGACTACTTTGGCGGCACCAGCATCGGTGCAGTCATGGCGGGCTTTTTGGCAAGCGACTTGCCGTTCAAAGCCATCGACGACATGGCCCGCGAACTTTTTGCGCGCAACCCCACAGGTGACCTCAAATTCTTTCCCGTGATCTCCCTGTTCAAGGGTCAGCGACTGCGCCAAATCGTCGGCGAAGCGGTAGACCGCGCCGTGGGCCACGGCGCTCAGATGGAAGATTTGTGGAGAAACTATTTCTGTGTATCGACCAATTTTTCAAAGGCCCATGAAGTGGTGCTGCAGCGGGGCGATTTGTTGAAGGCCTTGCTGTCCAGCGTGGCCATTCCTGGCGCGCTGCCGCCCGTGGTGATGGACGGCGACTTGATTTGTGACGGTGGCACCTTCAACAATTTTCCGGTTGATGTGATGCGCCAACAGCGCGGTGTGGGCATGGTCATCGGCGTTGATTTGAGCAACAGCAAAGTGCGACGCATTGAGTTCGACGAGATGCCCAGCGCTTGGACTTTGGTGCTGGACCGCTTGCGGCCCCGCAAACATCGCCGCTACAAATTGCCCAGTTTGGCCAACTTGCTCATCAACACCACCGTGCTTTACAGCACCTCACGCCAAAAACAGGCCAAAGCGCTGACCGATCTGTACTTCAACCCGCCACTGGACCGCGTCGGCATGCTGGAGTGGTCAAAGTACGACTCGGTGGTTGAGCAGGGTTACCAGCATGCTGTGCAAACATTGCGTGCGGACGACGCCGCGGCGGTGCCTGCTGCGGGCTCGTGAAAAGTCTGCGCCTGAGCTTGCATTCAGATCTTGGGCAAGCGCCCCAGCAACCGCAAGGTGTCGCCGTCTTTGTCCGCACGCAGCAGCAATGCTTCACCAGAATCTGCGGCCACGCCGACCAAGTCGGTCAGCACAAATTGGTGGGTGACCCACACCTCAAAACGGCGGGACTGTTGCGACACCGCTGACACTGCAAGTGCGAGTTCGCGCTGCGCCTGGACGTTGATGCTGGCAGCGCCGCCATAGGGTGACGACAACGCAGCCCAGGGCTCCGCGCTGCCAAAAGCCAGGGTGGCGGTGTCGACGCAGCGGCACCAGGGGCTGGATCGAACGCGACCCGGCTTGAGTTCATAACGCTGAAACCACTGGCCAATGAGCTTGGCTTGGGCGCGGCCCTCGTCGCTCAGATTGCGCTGAGTCCGGCAATCGCCCAATTTGAATTCGGGCGGATCAAAGGTTCCGGGAGCCAGCGCGTGGCGCATCGCAACCACCACGCCGCCTTCGCGCAGCAAGTTCACCGCCGATACCGCCTCTTGCGCAATCGATGCGATGGGATAGCCAAGAATGGCGGCTAAAAAAGGGCGTCTCAACATGGCAGTGATTCCTCAGAGGCTCACTCTGGGTCACGCATTCTGCTGATGACGAAGCAGGCCACGGCAATCAGCAAAATGGCCCCACTCTCGAACAGCAACACCATCGGATTGGTGTCTTTGCCTTGCAAGATGATGAGGCGGCTCAGTGCGGTCATGGCGATGAACAGCGGCAAGGTGATGAGGTTGCGCATCTTGCTGTAAAACGCGCTCAGCATGCCCAGCACCTCGGCGTAAATGAACATCAACAGCAGGTCTTGCAGCGCGACCTTGCGGTTTTCGATCAGCAACATGATTTCTTGGGCCATGGCCACCACGGTGAACATGGCGATCAAAACCAGGAATACTTTTTCTGTCGAATCAATGGCACGTTTGATCATGCTGTTCACCATTTTTTCTACCATTTACTGCACCTTCAAAACCAAGTTCACTTGACCGCGAAATAGCAATCGGTATGCAGCGCACTGTAGCGGCTCAGGCGTGAACATCTGCGCTGCGCACCAAGGCCACTAGGCGCTCAATTTCGCGGTCGCGAATGCCGCAGTTGCGCAACGAGTGCGCGGTCTCCAGCAAGTAGTCCATCGACGTTCCAAAGCCACCTTTCGCAGTGCGCAGAATGGTCAGCAATGCGTGGTCTGGCAGGTGACCGACAAACTGCGGGCTGCGTCGGCTTAACGTGAACGCCAGCGCATCGACTTTGCCCAAAGGCGTTGCGCAAGGCAGCCATTTGGGGTCGTACACCGAGTTGGGCATTTCGCGTTCCCATAGCCGATTCAACTCCTGCGCGGCGCGAGCTTTGTCGATGCGGTAAACCATGCCGCGGCAACAGCCACCGGCCATCAAGGCAAACACGAGGCCTGGCGCCTCAGGTGTACCGCGATGCGCCCGGCTCTGCATCTTCAAAGCGCGGTGCCAACCGTGAACGCGCGCCTCGCGCTGCTCATCGGCTTTGAATTCGGGCTTCCAAATCAACGAGGCGTAGCCAAACACCCACAAATCTTCTTTGCCGCCCCAAGTGCGGTGCGCTTGTTTCAGCATCTCAGCAGCGCACCGTTCTTGCTGATTGGGCACATGCGTGGCGACGTTCAAACGACGGCTGGGTGTCATGCCCAGACTTTAGAATGAAACAAATCGATGACGGAGTGGAAATGAGTACAGATAACGACGATGCAGTGCCTTTGGCGCTTTTTTTGGCAGCCGGTACGGCAGCGGCAGTCATTGCAGGTGTGATTGCAGTGGCCGTGGGGGTAGTTGAGGGTCTGGAAGTTTTCCCACTTGTCGATCGTGACCGTCGAGAAGGCCGAGAGCATGTGGTAGGCGAGCGGGGCGTGGCCGGTCTTCT
>JANPNT010000178.1:0-12462 GCA_031427655.1 Burkholderiales bacterium | reverse complement strand
TGTCACCGGTGCCGAACACGCTGGTGACTTCGTCGCCGTGCGCCGCGCCGGGTTTTGAGTTGACGGCTTTCTGAGCCACGTGGCTGAAGTAGTAGCGCCAGGTTGGCGTTGTTTGTGAATGCAGCACCGCAATGCGCCGCGAAAACGCGCCGAAGGCCACGTCGCGCACCACTTGTCGGCCCAGCTCGGCGTCGTCGCTGTTTTGGTTTCCTGAGCCGGCCAGCTCGGGGTACATCGGCCGAACCAAGATCTGCGCCGCGCCCATTTTTTTCAGCAAGGCAGCCGGGTCTAGCCCCATGACCACAGCCACGCTGGTTTCATCGCTGTTGCTGCCAATGATCAGCGGCACCTTGACCTGTTGCTGCGCCTGGAAGGTGGCCAATATCGGCTGGGGCAGGGCCGGGTCGCCAATGACGAGGCCGGGTGCCAAAGACAGATCAGCCCCCTCTAGTCGCGCGAAGCTCTCGGCTGGTATGCCACGCATCATGGCCAGGTTGGCGCGCTCACCGCGCAAGCCCAACGCTTGCGTGACGCGCACTCCTGTTTCACGGGCCTGCGCACGGCTGTGGCTGGGGATGCCGTAGGGGCTTTGCGCCACAGCGCGTTGAAACAAGCCCCGAGCCATCGGAGAGGACATCAAGGCCAACACGCTTTGCGCGCCTGCCGACTGCCCGAACAGCGTGACTTGCTGCGGGTCGCCGCCGAATGCAGCAATGTTGCGCTGCACCCAGCGCAGCGCGGCCATTTGGTCCAGCAAGCCAAAGTTGGCAGGCCCGCCGGGTGCAGCACGTTCCAGCGCCGGATGCACAAAGTAGCCCAATGGCCCCAGCCGGTAATTCACGGTGACCACCACTGCGCCTTGCTCGGCCAGCGCCGCGCCGTCGTACAGCTTCAGGCTGCCTGCGCCAAAAATCAGCGCCCCACCGTGCAGCCACACCATCACCGGCAGCTTGGCACCGTTCAGCGACTTATTTTTCGCGCTCGGTGTCCAGACGTTCAGGTACAGACAGTCTTCGCTGAGCGGGCCCGGGTCGCCGCCACCTTCCAAAGACAAGCCAGTTTTCTGCATGCACGCCGCGCCAAACGCAGCCGCCGAGCGCACGCCGCTCCAGGGTGCTGAAGGCTGCGGTGCGCGCCAACGCAAATTGCCCACGGGAGGTGCTGCAAACGGAATGCCGCGAAACACGTCCATCCCATTGCTGCCCACGCCCTCGAGTTGTCCACCGGTCGTGGTGACACGCGGTGCGTCGTCGGCGCTGAAGGCGAAGCCTGTGCTCAACCCTAGCGCGGCGGCCAGCAGAAAACAGCAACTTGTTCGGCGCGCGCGCACGAAAAGTGTGGGCTTCATGGTGCGCGCCGTGTGCAGGTCACGTCGCCTTCGCGGCAGTTGGCCAATGCTTGAAGCGCGGAAGTTCTCTCGCGCGTCATGCGTGCTGCGCAGCGCCAATAAATTGTTTCTTGAAGGCTGCCACCAGTCACCGGGCCGCTTTCATAGCGACACGCTTCGGTTCGGAATTTGATCCATGCACTTTGCATGCGACGCAAGCGGTCGCGCTGCGCTGAGGGCAAGTTTTTTGACAGCTCGCTGTAGCGCTGAGCGTAGCCATTGCCGGCTTCTTCAAAGTCTTCGAACGCGCAGCGGTTCATGTCGGCCTGCGTCATCTTGGCTTGAAAAACGGGGTTGGCACAGGACGTTTCGGCGGTGGTCGCAGCACCTGAAGCGGCCGAGCCGGGCGACACAGCGGTCGCGGTCTTGGCAGCACCGACCGCCACCAGCCGCAGGCGCATGGGCGTTGAGGTGCTGCCTTCCGCCGCAGAGACGAAAGTGTCCGTGCTCATCCACAAGCCTGCGGGCGTGATGATGCGAGCACGCACGCTGAGCTGTTGCACTTCGCCAAGTTGCGTGTCGTAAGCCAAGCGCCACGCGTAAGGCGGCCCGCTACTCAGGCGAATGCTGGTGCTGGCGTGCTCGATGGCCGCCGCATCGGCGCGGGTCGCGTTTTGCAGCGTGACCACCAAGGTGGCACCAGGCGGCGGCATGATGCGTTCAAGGTAGGTCGCCTCACCCTCGATAAAGGCCATCGCCGCGTGGCTTGAAAAACTGGCGGACAAGGCGGCCACGAAAACAGTCAAGTCGGCGGCAAGGCGCCCGACGGCGCGGGCACTCACGCTGGCTGAAAGGTGTGGCATGCATTCTCCTCGGTTGAACTTGGCGAATCCCAGGCGCCACGAAGCACTCGCGGCTCAATCAGCTTAAGGTATTTCGATTGCGCGCGAGAGTCATAGTTAAACCGACCACCTAACTGCGGCATTGACGAGGATCATCAACCTGCCCGCGCCGATTTCGAACAGCGTGATCGGCCAGACGATCAGCACCGACATCGGGAAACCCTTGCGGCTCAAAGTGCCCGCAAAACCCGGAATCGAATCGGGCAGCACGATGCGCACCACCGCGTGCGCCATGGAGAAGATGGCAAGCGGCTTGCGTGGGTCGGATGAAAGGGAAGCGCGGCTGAAAGTTCATCGCGTTCGGGGTGAAGGTGAAGCTGGCGTGCATCAAATGATTTGAGTCTTGCCGGGCATTGCGCCCGCGAATTTAATTTCAGCATTTCAATGCCTGCGGCTGAAAACTAAACTTTTCCTCTCTGAGGCTTAAGAAAACTGCGTCACATGCCAAGGCAGCGCGCGAACCTACCCGCAGAAAAACTGCTCAGCAGACAGCTGCCGCCTCTGGTCGCTTTGCGTGCCTTTGACGCCGCAGCAAGGCACATGAGCTTCGTGCGCGCAGCCGAAGAACTCAACGTCACGCCCGCTTCCATCAGCCACCAAGTCAAGCAGTTAGAACACTGGCTGAGCGTGCGCTTGGTGTGGAGGGCTACACCCAGCAAGTGCTGCTGGGCGGCCACCACAAAATCTACGCAGCACCGACCCTGATGGCCCGCTGCGATATCGGCTCACCCGCCAAGTTTTTAGCCGCCCCCTTGCGTCACACCTGAGGAGTCGCCACCAGTACCACCGCCGCCTGGAAACAGCCCGACTTGCGCGACTGGTTGCTGTTGGCAGGCGTGCAACCGCCTCAAAACTTGCCCGGCATGGTGTTCAATTTGGAGCACTTGATTGCCGCAGCCTGCGCGCAAGGTGCGGGCTTTGCATTGCTGCTGGGCGAGTTGGTTTTAGACAGCGCCCGCGCCGGAAGTTTGGCGGCGTTGCCAGGGCCAACCCTCGCCAACCCGAGCCCGTACACCTTGCTGAGAAAGAGCGTGACCAAGGATGAGGTAGTGTTTGCGAGCGAGTGGTAGCTTCGGCATGCGCGGGTTTGAACGTAGGAGCCGGAGAGTCTGCGAAAGACTTTTCGCGAGGAAATTGCCCTGCGGGCTACAGCCACCTACTGGGATGAAAAGCGCAAAGCGCATGAGCGCGTGTCAAAGGTTACCGGGGCTTTGTCGTTCGGCGGGATCGCTTCTGCGGCCGCGGCACTTGATTGGTTGACTCACGATCTGACGCGTACTGCGTTGCCCAACACATCGCCCGAGGCTTGGCGCGTGCCGATGCTAATGTTGACTTTTTTGTTTGCGGTCTGGGGCGTTCGGCTGGTTGTCAGCATGTTTCTAAGCCATTTGCAGTTAGCGTCCGATGCGGTCGACCGAGTGGTGGTGGCTTGATTTGCGATTCGCGCCGCCGCCGTCCGAATTTGCACTGCGTACCCAACCGCTGTCCCGGCGGCAACGCGCGCGAGGCTGGCGACCAATTTCTGGGTACTCACAGCATGAGGGCGCTGGCCTCTCGCGATTTGCCGCCCGCGCCTAAAACGGATCTGCTTGCGTTCGGTTCGACAACAACAAGCGTCTGTTCAGCGTCGCTTTCTTACGAATGACCCAGCCGAAAGGGCGTTTTTTTGAAAGTGAACGCCAACCTGATTTCCTACTCAAACCAGCCGCAAGCACTCTCCACCCGAGAGTGCTAATATTCTTGGAACGAAAGCAACGCGCGCTGTGTCTACTGCTTCCATGAACGCTCCCATCACTGTTTCTATGACCTCGAACACGTCTTCAGCCCTCACCCTGCGCGACCCGTGGGCGGTGGTGCCGTCGCTTGGCAACTTGGACGCTTACATCTCGGCCGCCAACAGGCTGCCGATGCTCACAGCCGAAGAAGAAGGTCGATTTGCGCGCCAGCTACGCGACAGCGGCGACGTGAAGGCTGCCGGGCAGTTGGTGTTGTCGCACTTGCGCTTGGTGGTGTCGATTTCGCGCCAGTACCTGGGCTACGGCCGTCCGCACGGCGACTTGATTCAAGAGGGCAATGTGGGCTTGATGAAAGCCGTCAAACGTTTCGACCCTGAGCAAGGCGTGCGTCTGGTGAGCTACGCGATGCACTGGATCAAGGCCGAGATTCACGAGTACGTGTTGAAGAACTGGCGCATGGTGAAGATGGCCACCACCAAGGCACAGCGCAAGTTGTTTTTCAATTTGCGTTCGATGAAGCAAGGCTTGAAGAGCGATTCACTCGACAACAACACGCACCGCAACACGCTGACGCAAGGCGAGGCCGACACCATCGCCCAGCGCTTGAACGTGAAGCGCGAAGAGGTGTTGGAAATGGAAATGCGCTTGTCGGGTGGTGACGTCGCAATGGAGCCACTGACAGACGACGGTGAAGAAAGCTACGCGCCGATTGCTTATTTGGCTGACGATGCGAGCGAGCCGACACAAGTGCTGGAGTCGCAGCGCCGCGACTGGTTGGCCAGCGATGGCATCACGCTGGCGCTGGAGTCACTCGACCCGCGCAGCCGCCGGGTGGTGGAAGAGCGCTGGTTGAAAGTGAACGACGACAGCACCGGCGGCATGACGCTGCACCAGCTGGCGGCCGAATTCAGCGTGAGCGCCGAGCGTATTCGCCAGATTGAAGTGGCGGCGATGAAGAAGATGCGCAAGGCGCTGGTCTGATTGGCGATTGAGTTCAGATCAAAAACGGTCCTTCGGGGCCGTTTTTGTTGGTGCGCTCTCGGTGCGCATTCAACTGCTGTTCCAAGTGCGGTTTAACTGTTCGCGAGCAGCGTTTTCAGGTCAGCCACCAACAGCTCCGCGCCCGAGCCGTAGCGCACGAACAAACGCACTTTGCCTGTTGTATCAAACACATAAGACCCGGCGGTGTGGTCCATCGTGTAGCTGCCTTCCGTCTTCCCCGGCACCTTGGCAAAGAAGACTTTGAACTCTTTGGCCAAGGCGGTGGTTTGCTCCGTCGTGCCGCGCAGTGCGACGAAGCTGGGGTCGAAGCTGCCCATGTAGGCCTTCAAAATTTCGGCCGTGTCGCGTTCCGGGTCGACGGTGACGAACACGGCTTGCAAGCGCTCGCCGTCTTTGCCCAGCGCCTTTTTGATCTGCGCTAACTCGGCCATCGTGCCGGGGCACACGTCCGGGCATTGCGTGAAGCCGAAGAAGACGACAACGACCTTGCCCTTGAAGTCGGCCAGGCTGGTGAGCTTGCCGTTTTGGTCGGGCAGGTCGAGCTTGCGGGCGTATTCGGCGCCGGTGATATCGATGTTCTTGAAGGGCTCGGAGGCGGCCTTGCCGGGCATGACGAATTTGTCGCAACCCGCTACCCATGCGGCACCAGCAATCAACAGCAATCGGCGTGATTTCATAAAGACAGACGCGGCATGTAAGGCAGCGCGTAGTGATCGACCAACAAGGCCGCGAACAGCAGCATCAAATGCCAGATTGAAAAGCGGAAGGTCTTGCGCGCCAGGGCTTCGGAATACTCGCGCCAAAGCTGCCATGCGTAGACGATGAAGATGGCACCCAAAACCACGGCGCTGGCCAAATAAATGAGGCCGCTCATGCCTGCGATGTAGGGCAACAAGGTGGCGGCAAACAGAATGAGTGTGTACAAAAAAACGTGCAGCCGTGTGAACTCTGAGCCATGGGTGACGGGCAACATGGGCAGGCCCGCTTTGCGATAGTCCTCGACTCGGTACAAGGCCAGTGCCCAAAAATGGGGCGGTGTCCACAAGAAAATAATGAGACACAAGATCATCGCCTCGGCCCCGACTTCACCTGTCACGGCCGCCCAACCCAACACCGGCGGCATGGCGCCCGATGCGCCGCCAATCACGATGTTTTGCGGAGTGGCGGGCTTCAGCACCACGGTGTAAATGATGGCGTAGCCTACAAAGGTGGCCAAGGTCAGCCAGACCGTCAGCGGGTTTACAAACACATAAAGAATCACGCTGCCCAATGTACAAAGCGCAGCAGAGAAGATCAGCGTTTCAGTGTTGCTGAGCTGGCCCTTCGCGGTGGGCCGCCATGAGGTGCGGGCCATCTTGGCGTCAATGCTTTGCTCCACCAAACAGTTGAACGCAGCCGCCGCACCCGCCACGAGCCAAATGCCCACGGTGGCCGCTAACGCAACGCGCCAATCGGGCAAACCGGGAGAGGCCAGCAGCATGCCAATAACAGCGCAAAACACGATCAACTGCACCACGCGCGGTTTGGTGAGCACGTAAAACTGCCGTAAGCGCGAAGCACGCGAGACGGTAGGGGCAGGGTGGACGAGAGCTTCAGACATGATGACGTGACACACCGATTCTACGGAGGCGCTTCATGACATCGCGGGTGTGCGATGTGGGCTCGGCACCGGATGCGCAGGCCGAGCGCTTGCGGCCTGATGCGCACGTGTCAACATCACCACCAGCAGTGCGATTAAAGCCGCCGCACCGCCCGTGTGCGCCACTGCAGCCAGCAAGGGCCAACCGAGCACCACATTGCTCAAGCCGCTGATCAACTGCCACGCTGCCACGACGGTGATGATGTGAGCCCAACGACGCGTGTCGGCTTGGCCCTGTGCGCGAAGTTGCCACACCAACAACGCCATGGCGGTGAACACTACGGCCGCGCCGATGCGGTGAACCATGTGGATGGCGGTGAGCGCAGCAAATGGCAGGTAGCCACCGTCTTTGCCCGCACCCAATTCGCGCAACACCGTGAAGCCGTGGTCGAAGTCCATCGGCGGCCACCAACTGCCTTGGCACTTGGGAAAGTCGGTGCAAGCCAGCACCGCGTAGTTGGTGCTGACCCAACCGCCCAACACGATTTGCATCACGCTCAGGGCCACGACAGCGACGGTGCCAAGGTACAAATGACGCGAAAGCACCAGCGGCGCAGGCCGGTCGTTTTGCGTTTGGACGGCAAGCAAAGCCAAGAGCCCGATGCCGCCCAACAAATGCAGCGTGACGATGGCAGGGTAGAGCTTCATGGTCACCGTCAACGCCCCGAACGCGCCTTGCAGACACACCCAAAACAAGGTAGCCGTGGGCCACCACGGCGATGGAGATTTTTTCTCTTTGCGCCGTTGCATCCAACTGGCCACCGTCATCACGAAGATGAGTGCGCCCACGCCGGTGGCGAGGTAGCGGTGGATCATTTCGATCCAGGCTTTGCCCTTGGTCACCGGTCCGGTGGGCATGGCGGACTGTGCGGCGTGGATGTCAGGTGCCGCACCCAGCGGGCTGGCACTGCCGTAGCAACCCGGCCAATCGGGGCAGCCCAGGCCCGAATCGGTCAGGCGTGTGAAGGCACCGAACAGCACCAAATCAAAGGTCAAAAAAAGCGTGACCAGTGTGAGAGCGCGCAGCTTTGAAGCGCCGTTTCGCCCGCGTTGCCGATGCCACACCCACGCCAGCGGCAGCAACGACAGCACGCCGCCCAGCAGCACGACTTGCGCAAGCGGGGAAAGGTCAATGAGGGCCAGTGGGTTCATGAAACAGACGGCGAATCAACGACCCGGCAGGTCCCACGACGCCGAGGCGCGCAGCAGTTTTTCAACGTCGCGTTTCAGCTTGGCGGCATCGGGATTGGACGGCGCGCGCATCATCCACTGCCCCATCGGATCGACCAAATAAATGTGAGCATCCAGCGCTTGGCCCACGGCCGGTACAAACCACTTTGCCAAAGCGTCGCGTGGCACGCGCAGCACCGTGGCGGGCGTGCCCACGCCGATGGCCTGCATCACTTCGGGGCGAGGGGTGCCGCTGTCGGTAACGAACCAGACTTTGTCGATACGGGCCTTTTCGCGGCCCAAGGTTTCGCGCAGTTGGCGCTGCAGGTAAAGCGATTTCTCGCAAGCCGCTTCACATGCCGAATCGGCTACTACCACCATCAACCACTGGCCACGCAGGCTGAGCGGCGGCACGGCTTCGCCGGTCAAGGTGGTGAGCGGCAAGTCGGCCGGCAAGTCGCGAGAGGGCGAAATTAAGTCGCTGTAGTTGGTGCGACCTTGAGGCTTGAGGACGAAGTAAGTGAAGTAGGACGCCACCACGGGCGACACGCACATCGCCAACACCAACAGCATTTTCAGACGACCGTGCGTTTTGCGGCGCGGGTCGGGCTGCGGCTCGGCCAATGCAGGCTCGGGAAGTGAATGCACCGCAAAACTAACTGGCTCAGTCATGTTTGGAATTGTCAATAAGGAAGCGAGACCGCAGCCGCGGACGTATGAGTTGGAACCACACATACAGGCCTGCCAACAACGCGCTCAAGGCGAACCATTGGAAGGCGTAGCCGTAGTGTTTGTGGATGCCCACATCAGGGCTGGGCCACTGTCGCAGCAAACCGTCAGGCGATTTTTTTGGGTCGCCTTCAGCAGCTTGCAGGACCGACATTGGCAGCAGCGGTATCCCCACCTCTTGGGCAAATGCAACCATGTCCACATTTTGACGCAGCGGCCCCGGCGCGGCACCTGCAAACTCAAACAACCGGGACGGTGGCGGGGCAATCTGGCCCGTGACTTCGACCTCACCCGCGGGCGTGGGGACTGAGGGCAGGGCGGCGCGGTCCACGAAGTTGCGCGGTGCCCAACCGCGCTGAACCAACACGGCCTGATCCGAGCCGCTCAACTTCAGCGGCGTGACCACGAAGAGGCCGGGCTTGTCGTTCATTTGCCGGTTGTCCAAGAACACGGTTCGGGCCGCCAACCACTGGCCTGTCAAGCGTGCGCGCTGATAGTGCTGTGGCAAGGCCGCGGCGGCGCTGCGCGCCAACTCGTTGCCGCTCAGTGCGGGAAAAGCGGCGCGGGCTTCAAGCGCAGCTTGCATGGCCAACTTCTGCGCGGCGCGGTTGAGTTGCCACGTGCCGAGCATTGACGTGGCGGCGACACCCAGCACCGCGGCGATCAGCACCACGTTGGAGCTGCGGGAATGGCGTTCAGACAAGGGCGCTCTTTCGGGCCAATTCAAACTGGGCGGCGCACGTTGGGCGCACCGGCTGATAATCCAGACCTATGAAATACATGATCGGATTGGCGCTGATCGCCGTACTGGGTGCCTTGATTTTTGCGGGCGTGTCGATGGTGCGCGATGGCCGCGACGGCAAGCCTAAAACCAACGCCATGATGCGGGCTTTGGCGTTGCGCGTGGCAATTTCGGTGGTGCTTTTTTTAGGCATCTGGGCGGCTTACTTGATGGGCTGGATACGGCCTACGGGCCTACCGTTGAGCGGTTGAAGTGCCAGCAAAAAACGCCGCGAAAGCGGCGTTTTCCTTGTGCCTTGAACCAAGCTCAGAGCCAGTACACCACGATGTACAAACCCAACCACACGACGTCCACAAAGTGCCAATACCAAGCAGCACCTTCGAAGCCGAAGTGGCGCTCTGCGGTGAAGTGGCCCTTCATCAAACGGATGGTGATGAACAGCAACATCAACATGCCCACGAACACGTGGAAGCCGTGAAACCCGGTGAGCATGTAGAAGGTGGAGCCGTACACACCTGAGCTCAATTTGAGGTTCAAGTCGCTGTAGGCGTGCATGTATTCATAGGCCTGCACACACATGAATGTTGCGCCCAATAGCACTGTAAACCACATGAAGAAGATGGTTCGAGAGCGCTGGCCGGCCAAGAGAGCATGGTGCGCGACGGTAAGCGTCACGCCCGATGTCAACAACAAAGCGGTATTGATTGTGGGTAGCCAGAAGGGGCCCATGGTGGTGAAGGGCTCCACCACACCGGCTGGTGACGCGGTGATGCCAGCTTGCACGCTGGGCCAGATCGCTTTGAAGTCGGGCCAGAGCAAAGCATTTTCCAAACTTGCCAAGTTGGGCACCGAGTGCAAACGGGTCCAATACAGCGCGCTGAAAAACGCGCCAAAGAACATCACCTCAGAGAAGATGAACCAGCTCATGCTCCAGCGGAAAGATACGTCGATGCGGTTGCTGTACAGGCCGCTTTCGCTCTCCTTGATCGACTGGCGAAACCACTGTTGCAGCGTGAAAGCCCACAAGATCAAACCAAACGCCAGCGAATAGCCACCCCAGCCGTGGCCGTTGACCCATTGGCCTGCGCCCAAAATCACGAAGAACAAGCCTAGCGCCGTCATGACGGGGAAGTGCGATGGTTCTGGGATGAAGTAGTAGGGCGTTTGGCCCTTCCCTTGCCCTTGCCCTTGAATGGTCGTTGCCGACATGTTTTCTCCTCGGAACGCTTGCTTGAATTGAGAAAGGGACGCGGCCGTCTATGCCGCAACGCCGCTAGATATGACGAAATTGACCAGAATGATCAGAACAGCGATCAACACCACCGCGCCGAACACGCCCGCGATCACCAAGTGAACCGGATTCAGTTGGCTCACGTCTTTGGCGTAGTCCGCCGATTTGCGCACACCGAAAAATGACCATGCCACCGCTTGCAGGGTTTGCCAAAACGACAGCTTGCGTTGCACCGCTGCCTTGAACTCAGCACCATGATCACCCGGCTTGTTCATGAGCGCGGCTTCATCGCAGTTTCAATTGCGGCCTGAGGTGCCGCCGGCACCTTGCCGCCTACTTCAAAAAACGTGTACGACAAAGTGATCGTGCTCACGTCCTTGGGCAGCTTTTTATCGATGTAGAACACCACGGGCCACGACTTCGATTCGCCCGCCTTCATGGTGTATTCGCTGAAGCAGAAACACTCTACTTTGTTGAAGTGCGCCATCGCCTGCATCGGCGCGTAGCTGGGAATGGCCTGCGCCGCCATGGTGCGGTTTTGGATATTTTTGAATTCATATATCACGGAGACCATTTCACCGGGGTGAACTTTCACGCTTTGAATGGCGGGCTTGAAGTCCCAAACGCCGCGGGCGTTGGCATCGAACTCAACCGTAATGGTGCGCGAGGTGTCTACCTGCGTATTGGCTAATTTGGGCGCGGTGCCGTTCACCATGCGCTCAGACACCGACAAAATGTTGATGCCCAAGGCAGAACAAATGGCTCTGTAAACCGGCACCAGCGCATAGCCAAAGGCGAACATCAGCGCCGTGATCACCAACAACTTGCCCACCATGCGAGAGTTGTCGCCGCGCAATACGGCAGCAAGCTTCCCGGTGGGATGGGTGGGCTCAGTCATCTTCAGGGTGCAGGGTTACAGACCGAACAACACGGCTTTGGCAAAAAAGCCAATTAAGAATACCGCAGCCACCGAAGCCAGGATCAACCCAAGGCGCGTGTTCTGTTTCTTCTGCTGCGGTGTGGTCATGACGGTCTCAATTTCAAGCCAAAACTCGCGTGGCCGATGCGTTCAACTTTGGCGGTGTCTCGAAGGTGTGGAAAGGTGCCGGTGACGGCACTTCCCACTCCAGACCTTCCGCACCTTCCCAAGGCTTTTGCGGGGCTGGTGCGCCTTTGCCCATGATGGCGGGCAGCACGACGGCCAAGAAGAAGTAAACCTGCATGAATCCGAATCCGAAGCCGCCGACGGTGGCCACCATGTTGAAGTCGGTGAACTGGATGGGGTAGTCGGCATAGCGTCGCGGCATGCCGGCCAAGCCCAGGAAGTGCATTGGGAAGAAGGTGAGGTTGAAGAAGAACAACGAGCCCCAAAAGTGAACCTTGCCGCGGAATTCGCTGTACATCACGCCGGTCCACTTGGGAGCCCAGTAGTAGTAGCCGCCAAACATGGCGTAGAGCGAACCGGCCACCAGCACATAGTGGAAGTGGGCCACAACGTAGTAAGTGTCGTGCAGCTGAATGTCAACCGGGGCGAGCGCCAGAATCAATCCGGTGAAGCCGCCAATGGTGAACACGAAGATGAAACCCACGGCGAACAGCATGGGCGTCTCAAACGTCATCGACCCGCGCCACATGGTGGCGATCCAGTTAAAGATCTTCACGCCAGTGGGAACAGCGATCAGCATGGTGGCGTACATGAAAAACAGCTGGCCCGTCACCGGCATCCCGCTGGTGAACATGTGGTGCGCCCACACGATGAACGACAAAATCGCGATGGAAGCCGTGGCGTACACCATCGAGGTGTAGCCAAACAAGCGCTTGCGCGCAAACGCTGGAATGATGGCGCTGACGATGCCGAAGGCCGGCAAGATCATGATGTAAACCTCAGGGTGACCGAAAAACCAGAAGATGTGCTGGTACATGACCGGGTCACCACCACCGGCGGGGTTGAAGAAGCTGGTGCCGAAGTGGCGGTCGGTCAGTG
>JANPNT010000177.1:0-5054 GCA_031427655.1 Burkholderiales bacterium | reverse complement strand
GTCGCGAACGAGGAAGCCTTCGGCCCGCTCGCACCCTTGTTTAAATTCGACACCGAAGAAGAGGTGATCAAGCGTTGTCCCTAAGTCGATGCGCGATCGGGCCGCGGAAACTACTTAGGTGTTGGTGATCGCTGCGGAGCGGTGTTGAGCAACACCGGTTGCCCCAGTGAATTCAAGCTGTAACGCGGCCTTTGGCCTTGACCTTGGCAAAGCAGCTGCATCTTTGCTTTAGCGTGGCACCAGGCATGGCGTCACAGCCGCTTCTGGCGCGTCTTGTCAGCTTGTGGGGCAGACCACCGCGGTGCAAGTGTTACGTGTCGTAGCCAGAGTGACGTTCAACCCTCATAGACTGATTTGTCAATTCAGCGCGCATGTTTTTCCAGCGCACCATTTCTGCACACCGTCACACGCCCATACCGGGCGCTATTGCCCGCCTTGTTCCCCAAACTTTTTTTCCAGACCACATGCAACAACCCACCGCCCTGACTTTCATGTCCCGCTTTGCCTTGTTGGCGGGTATCGCACTTTTGCCCCTGGCCGTGCAAGCGGGTGCCGAGTCAACGACCTCGCTGCGCGCGCCAGTTGACGAGCAAACCGAACTGAACGACCGCTTCATCGTTCGCTTCAAAAAGGCAAGCACCGACCAGCGGACGCGGCTTGATGCGATCGGCAATGCGTTCGGCGAAAGGCTCGAGCATGTGCGCGAGATGTCCGGCAATGCGCACGTGGTGCGACTTGGACGCCGTGTGATGCGGCGCGAGGCACTCGACATGGCGCGGCTGTTGGCCAGCGACGACCGCATCGCCTCTATCGAGCCCGATGCCGTGATGCACGCGCTGGTGGTGCCCAACGACGTGCAATTTGCGCAGCAATGGAGCTTGTTTGAGCCGGTGGGTGGCATCAACATGCCCAGTGCCTGGGACACCACCACCGGATCGGCGGCGGTTCGCGTGGCCATCATCGACACCGGCGTGGTGCCGCATGCCGAGCTGGCCTCTCGCCTGGTCGGTGGCTACGACTTCATCGGCAGCACCACCGCGTCGAACGACGGCGACGGCCGCGACGCCGATGCGCGCGACCCCGGCGACTACGGCTGCAACGGTGCCTCCAGTTCCTGGCACGGCACTCACGTGGCCGGGATCATCGGCGCGTCCGGTAACAACGGCAACGGCATTTCAGGCATCAACTGGACGTCTGGCTTGGTACCGGTGCGCGTGCTCGGGCGCTGCGGTGGATACACCTCCGACATCGTTGACGGCATGCGCTGGGCAGCCGGCATTGCCGTGCCGGGCGTCCCGGCAAACCCTTATCCGGCGCGGGTACAAAACTTGAGCCTGGGTGGCAGCGGCGCGTGTTCGGCCACCTTTCAAAGCGCGATCGACGACGTCACCGCACGGGGCACGGTGGTGGTGGTGGCCGCAGGCAACGAAAACGCCGACGCAGCCACGGCCCAGCCCGCCAGCTGCAACGGCGTGATCGCCGTGGCTGCGACCACACGCAACGGCAGCCGCGCGACTTACAGCAACTTCGGCAGCAAGGTCATGCTGGCTGCGCCCGGCGGCGGTGCAGGCGGCGGCATTTTGTCGACCCTGAATGCCGGTGCCACCACGCCGGGGGCCGACAGCTATGCGCAGTACCAAGGCACCAGCATGGCCGCGCCGCATGTCAGTGGTGTGGTGTCGTTGATGCTGTCGCTGGACCCGACGCTCACACCGACGCAGGTCGTGCAGCGACTGAAATCGACTGCGCGCGCCTTTCCCACCGGCACCGGTGCCGACTGCAGCACTGCGCTGTGCGGTGCAGGCATCGTTGATGCTGCAGCCAGTCTGGCGGGCCTGACTGCACCACCTTCACCTCCGCCTCCCGCATCGACATGGCAGGTGGTAGCCAGCGAAGGGCAGACCTTCACCGTGACCGGCACGCAGACCGTGCGCTATGGCAGCGGCACCAGCTGGATCACCCGCGTCGTCACCGGTGGCGGCACTTGCAGCAACAGCTGGTTTGGCAACGACCCGCTGGTGGGCGTCGTCAAGCGCTGCGAGGGCGCCGTGACAGCAGCTGACACCGTGTGGACCGTGATCGCAACAGAAGGCCAAGCATTCAACGTGAGCGGAACGCAAACCGTGCGCTACGGCAGCGGCACCCGCTGGATCACACGCACCGTGACTGGCGGCGGCAGTTGCACCAACGCCTGGTTTGGCAACGATCCGGCTTACGGTGTGGTGAAGGCGTGTGCGGTGGCGTCTGGTCCGGGCTAGGCGGCAAGGCGCGTGCAGTGGCTGGCGTTTAATGATGGTTGAGCGGCTGCTTGTCTCGGCCGATCGGCGCGCAACGTGATCGTATAAATTCCAATGAACCAATACGGCAGCGTGCGCAGCCCGCGTCGCAACCGCGTCCTCCGCACGCACGCGGTCTGCGATCAGCCCACGGTCAACCCACACGCGTCAGCAAAAACTTCACCTTCTGCGTGATGCCGTTCGCGCAGCCGTCCACCTCAACCTTGATCGTCACATCGAAGAACCCGGTGGCGCTGGGCATAACTTTGAAAACGCCGGTTGCGGTGTCGAACGTCATGCCGGTGGGCAGTGGCAGAGCACACCGGGAGCACCGGGCGCATCGAGCCGAGAGCCACATCAAGCGCAGCGGCGCGCGGCCGCTGTCGCTGTCGCTGACGCCTTCTTCATGTCTTCGGTCTTCGCCGACTGACTGGCACGTCGACAGCATTCCGCTTCACCTCGTTCAAGTCAGCCTCCTTGCCCATGCTGGAGTCAACGAACTCGGCGAACGGCACGATGTTTTCACGCGAGCTTGCTTCGTCCAGCGCCGCCATGTATTCGCTGCGACGATCCAACTCGATGACCGTCCACCAATACCCACCCGAAGCCATCATCGCGTTCATCAGGAACCTGCCCATGCGGCCATTCCCGTCTGGGTCAGGGTGAGTGAACACGAATATGAAGTGCCCGAGAACGGCCCGCACACAAGCCTGCGGTTCGGACTCCAGCAGGTCGAACAAGGCAGGCATCATGTCGCGCACCGCTTCCACCGGCGGCGGCACATGCGCCGCGTTTCGGATGTAGACCTGATGCGCACGGTATCCGGCCAAGTCTTGTGCCTTCAACAGCCCGGCCACCGCGCTGGGGGCGAAAAGCTCGCGATACCAGGTTCGGTGATCTCGCGACACGACAGTCCCGGCGCTCGCGCCAGCCAAAATTTTGCCGATGGAAGCCTCCACCTCAGCACCCGCCTGGAAGTAGCCGCGCGCGGCCATGGCATCGCGCGACTGCTCGTCGGCTTCGTTCTTTTGCGGATTCCAGCCACCTTTGGCGACACGCACTATCAGTTCATTCGTGACGCGGTAACCCTCGATAGACAGTGAGTTGTATGCGTCGCGTGCGTACAAGTCCTTCACTGCCGCCATGTACGCCGCTGGCGCGGCGGGCACCCCAGGTGCCGGCGGGAAGACCGCAATGACATCGCCACGCATTGACGCCCACATCAGGCGGATGCGGGTGACGTAAGGCGATTCGCCGCGCAGCAACTTCAACACGGGTGGCGGGGCGGCGAACGGGTTGGTCTCGGTCACCGTGTGACCCACGCTGCGCATCGTGGACAGCACGTCATCGGCAATCGCGTCTTGCCCACACGCTTTCAGCGCCCCGGCCAATCGTCCGGCAATCACGCTGTGGCCGCCGTCCAGCAGTCGCCGCACCAAAGCGCTGCCGTCCTTCAGCCCCAGCAGCGCAATCTGGGCATCACGCGCAAAGCTTCGGTAGAAGGATTCCGGCGCGCGCATCAGGGCGTGCTCGAGCGTCATGGCCCGCAAACCGCCGACCATGGTGCGATTGCCAACGGCCGGGAAATCCTTGGCTCGATAGTCAAGAATGGTGTGCCCAGCGGGCAACTTGATCACCGAGTTCCCGCCAGCCGGCGCGTTCACGACCACATGCTTCGGCAACGAGGTGTTGCCAGCATGAAGGCGTATCGAATGATCAGCCCCAACACACCACTCGGCACCGAACCTTTGATCGCAGTAGCGGGCAATGAAGTTGTTCGCGCTGGCATACCAGGCTGTGGTTTCACCATCACCGTTGCTGTCGCTACCGATTTCACCGGGCCGCGACGGCATGTACCAACCGTTGATGACTGGTTTGAAGAAGCCTGCTCCAACCAAAGCCTCGCGGTCGTCGCGGCTCAGCTCATTGGTGCGCAGTACGGTCAAACCACTGGCTTGCAAGCGCTTCAAGGAAATCAGTGCTTTCGCAAGCCGCCGCTGGGAAGGTGTGTCGGCAGCCATTGGCTTTCCGTCGCTACGGAATCGAGCTCGACCTTAGCTAGGACATTTTGCTGAGTCAACGCTAGGCTTTTATGCTTAGCTTGGGCTAGGAAAATTGTGCCGAGCGGAAAACAGTGCCGGTGCGAGAGGGGGTTGCAGCGAGGACAAATCTGACCGGGCTTCCGGCAGTCCAGTGCAAGCCGTACTGCAAACGGCCGGGTTCGGAGAGCATTCGTCGCAGATCGATCTTTCGGCTCCGGGGAGAGCGCTAGAGGCGTGGAATCTGTCTACTGTGAAGACTTGACCCTGGCTGCGCCAGGCTGAAGATTGCCGAAGCGTATGCAGCGGAGTTGCGGAAATGAAAACTCGACTTGTCGACGGCGTTGAAATACGTCGCGGTTCCGGCAACGTATTTGCCGATCTTGGCCTGGCTGATGCTGAAAAACTCAAAATCAAAACAGGCTTGGTGATTGAGATCAGGAAAGCCATGAAAAACCATGGCTTGACTCAACAAGCCGCAGCCAAAAACCCTTGCAGCCTCACCCTTACCCTGTGAAATACCTGCAACAATGAAAGCAATTATATACAGCATAATTGCCTTTCGTTTTGGACTTTTAGCAGATTTTGCATTTTGTTGGCCGCTAATTGTGTCAATATCCTCCACTATTACACCTTTTTCTGATGCAAGAAATTTAACCAATGTTGGATTTTCACTTTCGTACAACCAAAACTTTACACATTAATTTCAAAAATACCTGCATTTTATACCGTTTTTTCC
>JANPNT010000176.1:0-3897 GCA_031427655.1 Burkholderiales bacterium | reverse complement strand
CAAGTCGTTGGGTTATCCCTCGCGATCATTGCTGTCCGTGTGGCTTCAAGAGCTGCATCCGCAGGAGCGCGCGCGCATCGTCGGTCGATCCGGGGAATTGGCACCCGCAACCAAGCAATCTGCAGTCATCGCCTTGTGCATGCGACCATCAAGCGCACAGGCAGTGGCCGAAGAGTTTTGCGTGTCTCGAGGCTCGCTGTACAAGTGGAAGAATCAATTGCTCGGCCACGACGTATTCGCACCCATGAATCGCCAGCAAGACGCCCCGGCAAGCCCTGATCGAACCGCGCTGGCACAGCAGCTCGAGACGCTGCAGCGAGACATCAGGCGCCTGCAGCTCGAGAAGGACCTGCTGAAAAAGGCGAACGAACTCCTAAAAAAAGAACTGGGCATCGACCGGCAGGACCTGACGAATCGGGAGAAGACGCAGCTGGTTGATGCCCTGAGACCGATCTACACGTTGACAGAACTGCTCTGCGAAGTGGGCTTGCCACGCAGTTCCTACTTCTACCGTCGCGCCCGGCTCCAGGTCGTGGACAAGTACGTCGAGGCGCGACAGGTGATGGCCGACATCTTCGAGCGCAACTACCGCTGCTATGGCTACCGCCGGATGCGCGCCTCGTTGACCGATCAGTCTGTGACCATCTCGGAGAAGGTCGTGCGCCGCCTGATGAAGCAGGAGTGCCTGGTGGCCGCGACGAGCAAACGACGTCGATACGGCTCGTACCTGGGCGAGATCAGTCCAGCCCCCGAGAACGTTCTGAACCGCGAATTCAGTGCGAGTGCGCCAAACGAGAAGTGGCTCACCGACATCACGGAGTTCCAGATCCCGGCTGGCAAGGTGTATTTGTCGCCCATGATCGATTGCTTCGATGGAATGGTTGTCAGCTGGTCGATCGGCACGCGGCCGAACGCCGAGTTGGTCAACACGATGCTGGACGCCGCGGTCGAGAAGCTCACTGCAAGCGGCGATCGGCCGGTGGTGCATTCCGATCGTGGTGGCCACTATCGGTGGCCTGGCTGGCTATCCCGAATTGCTGATGCCAAGCTGGTGCGGTCGATGTCCCGCAAGGGATGCTCGCCGGACAACGCAGCGTGCGAAGGCTTCTTCGGTGTAAGCGGTCATTCAACCCCGTCTTTCCAAGTCAAGCCTGAACGAGGAAGCTACGTGTCCATGTAGAGCAGCGTGGACACGTATGGCAGAGATCAGTACAGAGTTGTTGGGCCGCTTGGTCACAGGCCGCAAGCGAGATGGTCGGTGCACCTACGACCCGCAGGCCAAATCCGAAGTCGTTCAAGCTTGCGTTCGCCCCGGCGTTTCAGTGTCGCGCATCGCGATGCAATGCGGTGTCAACGCGAACCTGTTGCGCCGATGGATCGTCGAGCGACAGCTTGAGGGCGCGCCCCGTCAGACCACCTCATCGAAGAAGCCGAATGCCAGCGAAACGAGCTTCGTGGCGCTTCGCCTGGAAGCCGCCAAACCTTCGGCCATCGCAGCCGCAGCGGCCCCACCCCCACCACCTCCGCCCCTTGCGCGCGGCACGATGCGCCTGCACGTCCGCTTGCCCAACGGCGTCCAACTCGACTTCCACGAGACGCGGCTGGAGGAATTTGCGCACCTGGCGCGCGTTCTCAGCGATCTACCCGTCAGCCACCCTCCCGTCAGCGACCCGCCATGTTCCAGCTCGACAAATCGCTGAGCGTGTACCTGCACCGCCCGCCCATTGATTGCCGCATGGGCATCAACGGTTTGGCCGTGTTGGTCGAACAGGCACTGGGCCTGGACCCCTTTGCCGCGGCCGTCTACGTGTTCAGCAACCGCCAGCGCAACCGCGTCAAGATACTGGCCTGGAATCGCAACGGCTTCTGGTTGCTCATGAAGCGACTCGAGCAAGACCGCTTCATCTGGCCCGAGCAAACAGCGGTGCCCACAGTGACGCCCGAGCAGTTGCACTGGCTGCTCGACGGCATTGATTTAGCGCTGGCGCAAAGGCATCCGTTGAGGGTCTACGAACGGGTCGCCTGATGGCTGCATCTGTTCATCACAGCGATGCAAAAACAGCTCAAAAAGCAGCTCAAAAAACTTGCAGAAACTGAGCAAATAAATCAGTAAAAAATCATCAAATCAAGGAACACCGGCGCGGCATATAGATCAAAAAAAGTAATGGTTCGCATGCCCACTCCTGAAGAATTCGCCGCCCTGCAGCAGGCCTTGATCGAAGCCCATCGGCAACGTGAAGAGGCCACCCATCGCGGTGAATTTCTGGCCAGTGAATTGCGCTTGGTGCGCACCCAGCGCGACCTGCTGCAAGAGCAGCTGAAGAAGTTCAAGCGCCAACTGTTTGCGGCCAAGAGCGAGGCCCTCGAACTCCACGGCGCACACCAAAAGGACATGTTCTTCAACGAGGCCGAAGGCCTCGGTGCTGGCGCGCAGCCAGCCGTTGAAGACGGCGGCGGCGTCGATCCCGCACTCGTTGTGGTGCCGGGCTTGATGGGTGCCCAGCAACGCGCCAAGCGCGGGCGCAAGCCGCTAGACCCCGCACTGCCGCGTGAGGTGGTGCGTCACGAGCTGCCCGTGAGCGAGCGTGTGTGCCCGCATGACGGTGCGGCGTTGCAAGAGATAGGCGTGGAAGCCACCGAGCAGTTGGACATCATCCCGCAGCAAGTGCGCGTGTGTTCTGACAAGAGCGCGCCATGAACGCGTCAAGTACGCCTGCCCGTGTTGCGACGGCGGGCTGCGTTTGGCGGCCAAGCCAGCGCAGGTCATTCCCAAGGGCTTGTTCACCGAAGGCTTGTTGGCCTGGGTGATCACGTCCAAGTACATGGACGGCTTGCCGCTGTACCGCCAAGCAGCACTCTTGGGTCGCTTCGGCGGGCGTGACCTGTCGCGCAACACCATGGCCGCCAGCCTGGTGCGCGTGGGCCAGGCGGTGCAGCCGCTCATCAACCTGCTGCGTGACCGGCTGCTGGATGCGCCCCTGATCTACGGCGACGAGACCACGATCCAGGTGCTCAAAGAAGTGGGTCGCAAAGCGCAGAGCAAGAGCTACATGTGGGCGCAGATGACCGAGGGGTCGGGGGCAAAAGGCACGGGCCCGCCAATCCGGTTGTTTGAATACGGGCCGTCACGCAGCACCGAGGTGTCGTTGCGGCTGTACGCGGGTGCTCGTGCGGGGGCTGCGTTGATGACGGACGGCTACGAGCCGTATGAGCAGGTGGCCAAAGTCAACCAGCTGGTGCATCTGGCGTGCTGGGCGCATTGCCGACGCTACTTCTTCGATGCGGTGCAGGCGCTACCTCAAGACAAGCGCGGGCCTGAGCAAGTAGCCGTGCAATTCATCAACTTGATTGGTCAGTTGTACCAAGTCGAGTCGCAGGCCAAGCAAGCAGGTTTGGATGTCGGCGCGTTGCTGCTTCGACGGCAGGAGCACAGCGTTGCTGTGCTAGACAAGATCAAGGCGCTATTGCTGGCCCATCTGCATGCGGTGGCACCCAAGAGCTTGCTGGGCAAAGCGCTGCACTACGCGCAGGGGCAATGGCTCAAGCTGGAGCGCTTCGCCGTGGACGGCAGCTATCCCATCGACAACAACGCCTGCGAGAACTCGATTCGCCCCTTCGTCATCGGCAGGCGCAATTGGTTGTTTGCCGACACGGTGGGGGGAGCCAACGCCAGTGCGAACCTGTACTCGCTGTTGCAGACGTGCAAGGCCAACGGGATTGATGGCTATGCGTATTTGCGCAAGCTGCTGATTGCGTTGCCCCTGGCTCGCACGGCCGACGACTTCGAGGCGCTGTTGCCTTGGTCGATTGGCGTCACAGCGAACTGATGAGGGCCGCTGCGCGGCGGTCATCACATGCGGCGTTGCGCCGCTAGGACGGGGTTGATTGACCGCTTAC
>JANPNT010000175.1:0-26019 GCA_031427655.1 Burkholderiales bacterium | reverse complement strand
TTTTCGCGGCCGCCCTTGCGGCTGACTTGATAGACAGTGAAGCGCATCGTCAGTCTTTCGGGTTTCAGGCTCTCAGGCTTTGGCCGTCAAGTTCTCGAGCTGCAATTTCAAGCGCTCACTGAAGCTGAGCTTGGTGTAGCGGCGCTCGGTTTCGCGCGCCAATTCTTTTTGCAGGGCGAACACGCTTTGCGGTCGTGACAGAGGGTCGAGCGACATGCACCACTCGGTCACTTCAATGAGGTTGTCAGAATACACATTGCGCAGACGCGACAAGCTCAGCGACAAACGGTCTTTCTCAATGCGCTGCGGTGAATCGTTGGGCGGATAGCCCTGCATGCAGGCGTAGATGCAAGCGCCTATCGCGTAGATATCGGTCCACGGGCCCAGCGTGCCGTCGCGGCGGTACATCTCGGGCGCAGCAAAACCAGGCGTGTACATCGGCCGTATGAAGTTGCCTTCTTTGCTGAGCACTTCGCGCGCGGCACCAAAGTCAAGTAGCACGGCTTTGTTTTCGTTGGTGATGAAAACGTTGGCGGGCTTGATGTCGAGGTGCAGCATTTTGTGCTGGTGCACGATGCGCAAGCCACGCAAAATTTCATCGAACAACGATCGTATCGTCGATTCGCGGAACACTTTGTCGCGCTTCAAATCACGTGCCGTAACGATGAAATCTTGCAGCGTGTCGCCCTGCAAGTAATTCATCACCATGTAGACGGTTTCGTTCTCGCGAAAGAAGTTCAGCACGCTCACCACGCTGGGGTGGGAGATCTGCGCCAACGAGCGGCCTTCTTCGAAAAAACTCTTTAAACCCAAGCGGTAAAGCGGCTGTTTGTCGGGCTTGACACGAGGCGTTAGTTCACCCGGCGAGCGTTCGGCCAGTGACGAAGGCAGGTATTCCTTTAACGCAATCAAACGCTTGTCCGTGTCTTCGGCAAGGTACACAACACCAAAGCCACCTGCGGCCAGCTTTTTGATGATTTGGTACCCACCCACCACAGTGCCCGATGGCAATGGAGCAGGTTTTGGCTTTGACATACTCGGTGTTTTCTCAGAGGTGAAATCGTATGTCAGTCTACAGCATGACCGGCTATGCCACGGCCACTTCAGGGCCCGTAAATGACACGAAAACAGACGCCAAATCGAGCGTTGAAGGCACTTCGATCAGCGACAGCGCCAGCACCAAATCAGCCGCCGCGGTGAGCATTGAATTGCGCTCGGTGAACGGCCGTTTTCTTGATTTGAGCTTCCGACTTCCCGACGAATTGCGCGCGTTGGAGCCTGCCTTGCGTGAACTGTTGGCCGCCAGCTTTAAGCGCGGCAAGATCGAGCTGCGCTTGAATACCAAAGCGGAATCCGACACCGCGTGGCCGCAACCGCAACCCGATCAATTGAACCGCCTGAGCCGCCTGGAAACCAACGTGCAAGCCTGGATGCCCAAAGCGCAGGGTTTGTCGGTGCACGAGGTGATGCAGTGGTGCAAAGGCGGCACCGCCGCCGAGAAGCTGGACGACGCCGCGTTGCAGGCCATGCGCGCCGCCGTCAAAGGTTTGCTCGATGCGCGCGGTCGCGAAGGCAAGCGTTTGGTGGCGGTGTTGATGGAGCGGGTCACCCGCCTTCGCGAGCTGGCCGCGCTGGCCGAACCACTTGTGCCCGCCGTCGTGCAGCGCCATCAGCAAAAGTTTTTAGAGCGTTGGGAAGAAGCGCTGGCAGCCGTCGGCGCGGCCCAAACCGTCTCGAATCAAACCCTGCAAGAACGCGCGGTGAACGAGGCAGCGGCCTACGCCATACGCATTGACGTGGCCGAAGAACTGGCCCGCTTGAGGGCGCATCTGGACGAAGTTGCGCGCTTGCTCAAAGCTGGCGGCGAGGTCGGCAAGCGCTTGGACTTCTTGATTCAAGAACTGCTGCGCGAAGCCAACACCATGGGCTCAAAAGCATCGTCGCTGGAGCTGACCAACATCTCGGTGGAAATGAAGGTGGCAATTGAGCAGCTTAGAGAGCAAGTTCAGAACCTCGAGTGAAGCTTGCGAGAGAAACTGACTGCACCGATTCGTTTTTCATCCAGACAACTTGCGCCCAGGCTGCAAAGGCTGCGAACTGAAACGAAGATGGCCGATCTCGACGTTGATAATCGAAGTCATGGACTACCCCGGTAACCTCTTCGTCGTCGCGGCGCCCAGCGGGGCCGGCAAATCGAGCTTGGTTAAAGCCTTGCTGCAAATTGACTCGCACCTGGTGGTGTCGATCTCGCACACCACGCGCGAACCGCGCGGCCAAGAAAAAGAGGGCCGTGAATATCACTTTATCGACCACGACGCCTTCAAATCAAAAATCGCTGCGGGCGATTTTTTTGAGTGGGCTGAGGTGCATGGTCATCTTTACGGCACATCGCGCGCGGCCATTGAGGAGCGCATGGCCGGTGGTCAAGACGTGGTGCTGGAGATCGACTGGCAAGGCGCGTTGCAGATCAAAAAACTCTTCCCGAATGCGGTGCTGGTTTTTGTGCTGCCACCGAACTGGGACGAGTTGGCGCAGCGCCTGAACCGGCGCGGCGAAGACCGCCCCGAGGTGATCGCCAAGCGACTGAGCAATGCACGGGTGGAAGTGGCACAAGCCCGACACTTTGACTTCGTTATAATCAATGCTCTATTCGAATCTGCGGTGTTTGACCTGAAAACGGTGGTGCATTCGCAGCGGCTCAAGTACGTGGCCCAGCTTCGAAGCAAGCCCGCTGTTTTCAGCGCCCTCGATCTCAACTAGATTCCATCGAAACATCAGGAGCACTGCATGGCCCGCATTACCGTCGAAGATTGCCTAGACCGCATTCCCAACCGTTTTCAACTGGTACTCGCTGCCACTTACCGCGCTCGCATGTTGAGCCAAGGTCACGCACCGAAAATTGAAACCAAAAACAAGCCTGGCGTCACGGCACTGCGCGAAATAGCAGCCGGGGAAATCGGCATTGAGATGCTGCGCAAAGTACCGCTCTGAGTTTTTGAGCACTCCACACGAAACGGCCCTTCTGGGCCGTTTCGTTTTGTCGAACTCAAAGCGCGGGCAAAGAGAAGGCAAAGAGCGGGAAAACAAGTTACGGCCCAAGTGTCGGTACTGAATCCACGATAAATTCGGGGAATGGGTGATTTGTCTGAGGGAACCGGTTCTGCCAAGGCAAAACGCAGCGCGTCTGACGCTTCGGCCAGACCTGCGCGCGCCAACAAACGCCCTGTCGTTGCCAAAACCAGCGCCGATGCCGCGGCCGCTTCCTTCGCCGCCTTGACCGTCAAACTCGACTACCTCGACACTGCCGACATCAGGCGTGTGCGCGACGCCTACCGGTTCGCAGACGAAGCGCACCTCGGTCAGTTCCGATCCAGCGGCGAGCCCTACATCACCCACCCCATTGCGGTGGCAGGTTTGTGTGCCGAATGGAAGCTGGACGCCCAAGCCATCATGGCCGCGCTGATGCACGACGCCATGGAAGACTGCGGCATCACCAAGATGGAACTGATTGAGCGCTTCGGTGCGCCGACGGCAGACTTGGTGGACGGCCTCACCAAGCTCGACAAATTGCAGTTTTCTACCCGCGAAGAATCGCAGGCCGAGAGCTTCCGCAAAATGCTGCTGGCCATGTCACGTGACGTCCGCGTGATCCTGATCAAACTAGCGGATCGATTGCACAACATGCGCACGATGGACGCTGTGGCACCCACCAAGCGCGTGCGCGTGGCCCGCGAAACGCTGGACATTTACGCACCCATTGCGCACCGTTTGGGTTTGAACCAAACCTACCGCGAGCTGCAAGAGCTGTCATTTCAAAACACGCGGCCCTGGCGACATGCAGCGCTGACGAAAGCCGTGCTCAAAGCACGCGGCTATCGGCGCGACATCGTGGAACGCATTCAGCGCGAAGTTGAGAAAAGCTTCGTTCACGCCAAGTTGCCTGTGCAGGTTCACGGCCGCGAAAAAACACTTTTTTCCATCTACGCCAAGATGCGCGAGAAGCATTTGAGCTTCGCCCAGGTCAGCGATATTTTTGGTTTTCGGATTGTCGTGTCGACCTTGAGCGAGTGTTATGTCGCCATGGGCGTTTTGCACCAGCTCTACAAGCCGCTGCCGGGCCGCTTCAAGGACTACATCGCCATTCCAAAGGCCAACGGCTATCAGTCGCTGCACACCACTTTAGTGAGCCCGCTGGGCACGGCGGTGGAGTTCCAAATTCGCACCGAGTCCATGCACGCGGTCGCCGAAAAAGGCATTGCAGCGCATTGGATGTACAAAACCAAAGGGCAAAGTGGTGCCAACGCAGGCAACACCCAAGAAGCACAACGCTTGAGCGCGATGTGGCTGCAGTCGCTGATCGACATCCAAGACGACACCCATGATTCGGGCGAATTCTTAGAGCACATCAAGATCGACCTCTTCCCCGACGCGGTGTATGTGTTCACGCCCAAAAGTAAAATTTTGGCGTTGTCCAAAGGGGCAACCACGGTGGATTTTGCCTATGCCATTCACTCTGATGTGGGTGACCGCTGCGTGGCCGCCAAGGTCAACGGCGAGCCCGTGGCGCTGCGCACCGAGCTGCGCAGCGGCGATGTGGTGGAGGTAGTCACCTCGCCCGGTGCCAAACCCAATCCGGCGTGGTTGAACTTTGTGCGCACTGGGCGCGCGCGTTCAAAAATTCGCCACTACCTCAAGACCATGGAGCTGGAAGAGTCGCAAGACTTGGGCGAAAAAATGTTGACGCAAGCGATGCGCGCCGAAGGCTTGGTCATGCCCCCCGAGGACGGTGCAGAAGCGGCGAATGGCCTGGGCATCTGGCAGCAATTGATACGCTGGAGCGGCAACCGCCACCGCGACGAGTTGATGACCGACATCGGCTTGGGCCGCAAAATTGCCACCATCGTGGCTAAGCGCTTGGCACGTTTGTTGGCCGACAAAGGCACCAAGCCCGACGCCCTGACCCTCACCTTGGGCCGCTATGGCGCTGACGCGCACACCTCGGCCCAAGGCTTGGTCATGATCGACGGCAGCGAAGGTGCCAGCGTGCAAATGGCGCACTGCTGCCGCCCGGTGCCTGGTGACGAAATTTTGGGTTACCTCGGCCGAGGCGAAGGCTTGGTGGTGCACACCACCGAGTGCGGCGTCGGCAAGCGCCTGATGGAGCGCGACAGCGAACGCTGGATGACGGTGGATTGGTCGGAGCAGCCGGTTCGCGCTTTCGAGACCGCCGTTGCTGTGCTCTTGAAAAACGGCAAGGGCGTGCTGGCCGATGTGGCGGCCGCTGTGGCGAGCGCCGAAGCGGACATCACCCACATCGACATGGGTGCTGACGTGGCGGCGGAAACCACAGAACTCACCTTGCTCCTAAGCGTTCGTGACCGCCTGCATTTGGCCGAGGTGATGCGCCAGTTGAAACGCTCGCAAGCGGCGCTGCGAGTGACCCGCATCAAACCTTGATATCTAGTGCTTTGTGTCGGTCAGGCAGCAGCCGGATTGGGGTAAGTGACAGACAGAACCTCCAGCTTGTTCAGGCCGCCGGGCGTCATCAAGTTCACTTCGTCGCCCACTTTGGCTTTCAGCAAGGCGCGCGCGGCAGGCGCGATCCAACTCACTTCGCCTGCGGTCGAATCGAACTCGTCAACGCCTTTGATGGTGATGGTATTTCGCGCGCCCAGTTCGTCCTCGTAGGTGACGGTGGCACCGAAAAAAATCTGGTCGCGGCCAAAGTGAACGCTGGGGTCCACCACTTCGGCCATCTCCAAACGTTTCGTTAAAAAGTAAATCCTCCGATCGATTTCACGCAGGCGTTTTTTGCCGTACAAATAATCCCCGTTCTCAGACCGATCGCCATTTTTGGCGGCCCAAGACACAACGTCGACGACCTTGGGCCGCTCGACGTCCAGCAACTGCATCAATTCAGTGCGCAAACGCGCGAAGCCTTGCGGCGTGATGTAGTTTTTAACGCCAGCAGGCAGAGCCGCAGGCAAGGGAGTCGGATCGTCTTCGTCATCGGCCTCAGACTCACGGGTGAACGCTTTGCTCATGTCAAGCGGGGGGTTGGGTTTGCCATGGCGGTATTTTCACCTCGCGCATCAACAATGACGCCGATACTTGAAGTGCATGCAACTCCGCCCCATATCCAGTGTGGGCTTCTATGCGCAGCCTTTGTACATGACACACTACAACTTGCTCGAATCAGTCAGCTTCTGTAAGGATTACAAATGAACAAGTTTTTCATCACAGCCCTTTTGGTTGCAGCCGCAACCGCTTTGGCCCCTCTGGCCGCCGATGCCAAGCGTTTGGGCGGTGGCAGTTCGTCTGGCATGCAGCGCAACATGCCTGCCAAGTCGGCCCCTGATGCAA
Source organism: Burkholderiales bacterium (assembly GCA_031427655.1). Classification (GTDB taxonomy): domain Bacteria; phylum Pseudomonadota; class Gammaproteobacteria; order Burkholderiales; family Burkholderiaceae_C; genus JANYJJ01. The sequence continues at coordinate 19,656 of JANPNT010000175.1, read as the reverse complement.
TGCCTGCCAAACCCGCAGCCGCCGCCGCAGCCACCCCAGCAGCGGCCGGTGCGGCCGCCGCCGCGCCGAAGCGAAACTGGATGGGGCCCTTGGCCGGCCTGGCCGCTGGTTTGGGCATCGCCGCATTGATGAGCCATTTGGGAATGGGTGCAGCCTTGGGTAACTTTTTGACGATGGCTCTGCTCGCCGTGGCGGCCTTCTTCGTCATTCGTTTCTTGATGAAGCGCTTTGGTGGCGGATTCGGTGGTCAGAAGCCAGCTTTGGCCGGCATGGGTGCCTCCGGCGGCATGGGCGCGTTTCAACACGCCCCTGGCAGCGCCAATGACATCGCAGCCCGCAACAACTTGTTGCGCACTGCAGAGCCCGCCCCTGCGCTGACGCCGTTTCAGAACCCGACGCCCGCCAGTTTGGACGGCGGCTTGAACACTGCCACCAGCACCGCCACCCGCAACCACGTGCCTGCTGATTTCGACTCGCCCGGCTTCGAGCGCATCGCTAAGATGATTTTCATCCGCATGCAAACTGCCAACGATGCGGCTGACCTGAATGACCTGCGCAACTTCACCACGCCGGAAATGTTCGCGTCTGTTCGCCTCGAGTTGCAGGAGCGCGGCCCCGCTGCCCAGGAAACCGACGTGGTCAAAGTTGACGCGCAAGTGCTCGACGTCGCTACCGAAACCGATCGCCAAATCGTCAGCGTTCGCTTCCACGGCATGATTCGCGAAGAGAAAGACGCAGTTGCGGCACCGTTTGATGAGGTGTGGCATTTGGTTAAACCACAGGACGACAGCCGATCGTGGGCCATCGCCGGGATTGAACAAAACCGCTGATTCACCGGTTTGCGTTGATTCTTCAGGGTCGCTTCGGCGGCCCTTTTTAATGGTCAAAGCCATGACATCTCACAGCCCTTGCGAATCGTTCGAAAAGCTGGTCTTCATCCATGCTGACGCGTCTCTGCTGGTGGTGTGCAAACCCGCCGGTTTGCTGTCCGTGCCGGGTCGCGGTGCGGACAAGCAAGACTGCGTGGCATCCAGAGTGCAAGCGGCGCACACCGACGCACTGGTGGTTCACCGCTTGGACATGGCTACCTCGGGTTTGATGCTGTTTGCGCGTGGCGCCGAGGTTCAGCGCCAACTGAGCATGGCGTTCGAGGCCCGCGCCGTCAGCAAGCGCTACATCGCGGTGGTGCAGGGCTGGGTGGCGCTCGATGCCGGCGAGATTGATCTGCCCTTACTGACCGACTGGCCGAATCGCCCGCTCCAAAAAGTCGACGCCGAAAACGGAAAACCGTCTTTGACGCGCTACAGCGTGTTGTCGCGAGACACTTCTCAAAACAACAGCCGCCTGCTGTTGGAGCCGGTGACGGGACGCTCGCATCAACTGCGCGTTCACCTGCGCGAATTGGGTCATCCCATTTGGGGCGATGCGCTGTATGCGCCGCCGCCGGTATTGGCCCTGTCACCGCGGCTGCTCTTGCACGCGACGTCTTTGCACTTCTCTCACCCCGAAACGGGCGAGGTCTTGCATTTCGATTCGGCGGCGCCGTTTTAACTGCGGAAGGCAGTTTTCACTGCGGCGCCTTCGGCCATGTTTTTGTCGGTGCGAGTGACGCGGTGACCGCTTACCACCACACGGGGCGACTGGACGATGGTGGCGCGCTTCGCTGTCACCACGACGCGGGGCAACTCGAACACCGTCATGTTCAGCTTGGGTGAGGCTTGCGCGTTGATGAAGCTGGCACCATCTGTCGGCAAAGCAGCAACAACGGCGGCCTCAGCGATCAGTGCGGCTGCTTTCACAACGCGGTTGAAGATGTCTGCGTTCATGCTGGACTGCGGTTTGGCTTGGGTTTCAACACCGCAGTTGCCGTGTCGTTGGAGTCAGTGTCGGAGTCTTGTGAGGTGTTCGCGAGCCCCTTGCGACGAAGTGCAGCCACTGCGGATTGAAACCCGTCCGCGCCGACGAACATCTGCCGCGGGCACCGATTAGGTCGGCACAGGCCCCTGAAAACCGCCAGCTCTGAAGGTCAGCACAAGAGTGTCCCGGTGCCCACCGGGCTGGATGATTGGTTGGATCGGCGTCGTTTCGTGAATCACGCGGGCGTCGTCCAGCATCAGCAGCGTCCACGGTTCGGTCATGGTGAAACGGATGCCGTTGGGGCCGTCGGCAGCAAACACGCGCGTCTCGCCGCCCTTCACATCATCGCGATCGACCAACGCCACCACCACAAAGTCCACGCCGTCACGGTGCGCGCCTTCGGGCGTCGGGCGGCCGATGCCGTCGATGGTGTCGATGCGGAACTGATGCGCCTCGACAAACCACGGTTGCCCACCCTTCAGCTGGCTGCACACAGCCGCCAGCGCGCGCAGCAACGGCGTCCAGGCTGGCTGTGCCACCACCGCAGCTTTGATCGGCTCAAACCAGCGCTGCAGGCCGCCGTGCAGGGCGTTGTATTCGACCGGCTGCCAATGGGCGCGGTGCGGCGCGGCTTGAACCACGTCGCCGTCCACCACAAAGCAGGCGTGACGGCGCTTGCGGTAACGCCCACCGTCGCGCAGGTAGGCGTCGGGCGGCAGGTCGTTCCAGGATGGGTTCAATGCCATCAAGTCGGTCAGTGGCGTGCGGAGCAACTCGCTCAAGCTCGCGGGCGACATCACTGCGTGGCCCTGCGCACGCAACACAGACGTCAGTTCAGAACAAGGCACCAATGGAGGCGAAAGCTTCATGAGTCAGGGATGTCGTTGAAGGAGCTGTCGGCCAACCACGCGGCAACTCGAAGAAGCGCGAACGTCAGAGATCAGGCGTAGCGCACGCGAGCCAGGGCAGCGCCTTGCGCCAGCGCATGCAACTTCTTCTCCGCTACTTCACGGCTCATCGGTGCCAAGCCGCAATTCGTGCACGGAAACAGGCGGTTCTTGGGCACCCACTGCAACGCCAAGCCGATGGTGTCGGCCACTTGCTGCGGCGTCTCGATCACGTCGCTGGCCACGTCAATCACGCCGACCAACACGTCTTTGCCCGCCAACAACTTCATCAACTCAGGCGGTACGCGCGAGTGGTAGCACTCCAATGAAACCTGCTGAATGCTGCTGCGCGCCAGAGCCGGAAAAATGGCTTCGTACTGCCGCCACTCTTGGCCCAGCGTTTCCTTCCAATCGGTGTTGGCCTTGATGCCGTAGCCGTAGCAAATGTGAACGGCGGTGGTGCAAGTCAAGCCTTGTGCAGCCCGCTCTAGCGCTTGCACGCCCCAATCTGCGGCCTCGGTCATGTAGACGTTGAAAGCGGGCTCGTCGAACTGGATCACGTCCACACCGTCGGCTTGCAAGGCCAGCGCTTCTTGATTCAGCAGCTCGGCAAAGGCCATGGCCATGGTTTTTTTATCGCCGTAAAAACGATCGGCCACGGTGTCGACGATGGTCATGGGGCCGGGCAAGGTGAACTTGAGTCTCCTTGTCGTGTGGGCACGCGCGAATTGCGCTTCCATGGCGTGCACGCGGCCCTTTAGACGCAGCGCCGACACCACCTGCGGCACCTGCACGTCGTAGCGGTTGTTGCGTATGCCCATGGTCACTTTGTTGTCGAAGTCAATGCCATCGACCTGCTCCAAAAAGCCGTGAACGAAGTGCTGACGCGACTGCTCTCCGTCGCCCACGATGTCCAGACCGGCATCTTCTTGTGCCTTGATCCACAACAGCGTGGCGTCGCGTTTGGCGGCCAGCAAATCGGCGCCGCTTTGCTTCCACTGCGGCCAGAGTTTTTGAGTTTCAGACAGCCAAGCGGGTTTCGGCAAGCTGCCAGCCAAGGTGGTTTCAAACATGTTTTTTCTCTTGAATCAAATAAACGATGCGGGGGAAATTTCTGTGACCGATGCGGCCTGAATGTGAATCCGAACGGCGGCCACGCTGACCACCTGGCCCGCACGAATCTTGCAAGTTTTGCGCAACTCCATTTGGCCGTTCACTTGCACCTTGCCGTCGGCCACCATGCCTTTGGCGAAGCCGCCGCTGGGGGCCAAGCCGGTGGCTTTGAGCAAGGCATCGAGCGGAATGAACTCGCCGCGCAGTTGGAAGTCGATCGTTTGCATCACGCTGATTGTGGCGCGGGCTCTTGCGAAGGCATCAGACCAAATTCCCGCGCCAGCAATGCGTAGGAATGCCGACGGGCAACCGGGTCGTGCGACCAAGTGTTCACCACCAATTCACTCAAATCAAATTCATCAGCGAGTGCACGAAGCTGCGAACCCACTTGCTTGGAACTGCCCACAAAGGCGCGCCGGTGCATGGCGTCCAACGTCGGCTGATCGGCCGCGCTGAAGCCAGCCGACGCCACCGCATCGGGCGATTGCAACGCACCAAACACGCTGCGCTGTCGGTCAACACGCCATCGATCACGGCTTAACGCGTGGTGGTGCGCTTCGGCTTCGGTGTCGGCTGCGAAGGCCCAAACGCACAAGGTGGGTTCCGGGTGAGGATGGCGCTCGCTGGGCTTGTAAAGCTTGCGGTAAAGCGCCACCGCTTGCCCCGCCCCTTGCCCGTCGGTGAAGAAATAAGCAAAGGCATAGGGCAAACCAAAATGGGCCGCCAGTTGCGCACCGTAGTCCGAGCTGCCCAGAATCCAAAGCTGCGGCGCGTGCGGGCCGTGCGGGTGCGCATGAATGCCGCGGTGTGACACACCTTCCCCAGCTTGCGACCAAGCTTGCAGGTCAAACACCTGCTGCGGAAAATCATCAGCCGCTGATTGCGCATTCGGCTTCAGCGCCTGTGCGGTGCGCATGTCACCACCGGGCGCGCGGCCCAAGCCCAGGTCAATGCGACCCGGTGCCAGAGCCTCTAACGTGCGAAATTGCTCAGCCACTTTCAGAGCGCTGTAGTGCGGCAACATGACGCCCGCGCTGCCTATACGAATGCGCTGCGTCGTGGCGGCAATCGCAGCCATCAGAACCTCGGGCGCACTGCCCACCATGGCCGGAATGTTGTGGTGCTCGCTGACCCATAAGCGGTGGTAGCCCAAGTCTTCGGCATGCCGCGCCAAAGCCAGCGATTCACGTATCGACTCCGATTCGCTGCGGCCTGTCAAAGCGGGCGATTGGTCCAGAACAGAGAGCTTCATGCGTTCAAAAAAGAAGCGTGATGCGCGATGTGATCGGCAACGAAGCTGGCCACGAAGTAGTAACCGTGGTCATAGCCGTCGTGTTTTCGAAGTAGCAATGGCTGACCCGCCTTCACACACGCGGCCTGGAACAAAGCGGGGCGCAACTGCTCCGCTAAAAACTTGTCGGCCAAGCCTTGGTCTATCAACAGCGGCGGCACTCGCGCACCCGCCTTCACCAGTTCGGTGGCGTCATGCGCCGCCCACAACGCACGGTCTTCACCCAAATAGCCAGTGAAGGCTTTCACACCCCAGGGGCAGTGCGTAGGCGCTGCGATGGGTGCCAGCGCCGACACACTATGAAAGGCGCCAGGGTGTTTCAGCGCCAAGGTCAAAGCGCCGTGTCCTCCCATAGAGTGGCCAAAAATGCCCGTCCGATCGCTACGCGCGGAGAAGTTTGCCGTCACCACGGCGCGCAGCTCGTTGGCCAGGTAGCTGCCCATGCGCCAATGCTTTGACCAGGGTGCCTCGGTGGCGTCCAAGTAAAAACCGGCAGCATTGCCGAAGTCCCAGGCTGCGTCGGCGTTGGCGATGCCGGTGTCGCGCGGGCTGGTGTCCGGTGTGACCAGCATCAATCCGTGCTGCGCGGCAAATTTTTGCGCACCGGCTTTGATGGCAAAAGTTTCCTCGTTGCAGGTCAGCCCGGCCAGGAAAAACAGCACCGGCACGGGGCCGAGGCAAGCCTGCGGCGGCACGAAAACGCCAAACCGCATCGGCAAACCAATGGCGGCAGAGTCGTGACGATAGAAGCCCTGCACGCCGCCAAAGCAAGCGTGCTCACTGAGCACTTCCATCAAAAAATGACCACTGAGCGAATGGACTCACCGCTCTTCATCAAGTCAAAACCTTTATTGATCTCTTCAAGCTTCAAACGGTGGGTGATCAGGTCGTCGATGTTGATCTTGCCTTCCATGTACCAGTCCACAATTTTTGGCACATCGGTGCGGCCGCGTGCGCCGCCAAAAGCCGAGCCTTCCCACTTGCGGCCTGTCACCAACTGGAAAGGCCGCGTGCTGATTTCAGCGCCTGCCGCTGCTACACCGATGATCAAACTGCGGCCCCATCCTTTGTGCGTGCACTCCAGCGCTTGGCGCATGGTGGTGGTGTTGCCTATGCACTCAAAGCTGTAGTCGGCCCCGCCGTCGGTGAGCTGAACAATCGCATCCACCACATTGACGGTGGTGGCGGGATTGATGAAATCGGTCATACCGAATTTGCGCGCCATGGCTTCGCGAGCGGGGTTCAAGTCGACGCCAATGATTTTGTTGGCACCAACCATCTTGGCGGCTTGAATCACGTTCAAACCAATGCCGCCCAAGCCAAACACCACCACGTTCGCACCGGCCTCGACTTTGGCTGAGAAGATCACCGCGCCCACGCCGGTGGTCACGCCGCAGCCGATGTAGCAGACCACATCAAACGGCGCGTCTGGGCGAATTTTGGCGAGTGCGATCTCAGGCACCACGATGAAGTTGCTGAAGGTGCTGGTGCCCATGTAATGCAGGATGGGCTGGCCGTTCAAGCTGAAGCGGCTGGTGGCGTCGGGCATCAAACCTTTGCCCTGAGTGCCTCGAATTTGTTGGCACAAATTAGTTTTGCGCGACAAGCAAAACTTGCATTGGCGGCATTCGGGCGTGTACAGCGGAATGACGTGATCGTCGCGCTTCAAGGTCGTCACGCCCGGGCCGACATCGACGACCACACCCGCACCCTCGTGACCCAACACCGCGGGAAACAAACCTTCAGGGTCCGCCCCCGACAGCGTGTAGTAGTCGGTGTGACAAACGCCTGTCGCCTTGATCTCGACCAACACTTCACCCGCTTTGGGGCCGTCGAGATCGAGGGTTTCGATGGTCAGCGGGGCACCGGCCTTCCAAGCCACAGCAGCACGAGTCTTCATGATTCACTTTCTCTAAGCGCCGAAGCAAGATGCTTCAACGCCCATTATTGCGGCTCGCTAGACGGGGCTCACGCCAGCACCGAAAGACTCAATCGCGGTCGTGGCCTTTCCCATGTCCGTTGCCCATATTGCGCTTCTCCTGCTTCTCCTGCTTCTCCTGCTTCTCCTGCTTCTCGTACTTCTCGTACTTCTCGTGTTTTTCTTTTCCATCTTCATGTTCGCGGTACCCCGGCTCGTACTCAGCAGTGCGCACAAAGAAGACCTGTTGACCACATGCGTTGTACTTCTGGCAATGCTTTCTCCAGTTTTTAGCGTGGCCCGGCGGCACGTTCAAGTAAATAGGAGCAACTTGAACGGGTCGGACGGGCTGGTAAATCAACACAGGCTGCGGATAGACCAAAACGGGCGCGGGGCCATTCCCAATGTTGATGCGGCCGTAAACGCCTGGCACCACCTGTGCGTCAATGCTGACGTTCACATTGTTGACAGCAGATGCGCTTGCGATCAAACCAGCGCTCATGAACAAACCAATAAGTACTTGTTTCGCATTCATGTTTTTCCTAGTTTGGGTTGCGTTGACTTTTGAACGTTCTGCAGCGGCACGACGCCTACGCGAACTGCATTTCTTTACATCTACCGACATTTAAGGCAAAAGCTTTGCGATGCCGCAGTATTCATGAGGTACATTACCCGTACAGATATACGAAAGACTGTGATTGTGAGTGATCTTTTCCTACCCCGCCTTGGTTCCAAGACGGATCCGTTAGAAAACCCCGAATAACGTCTCTTGAGTGTCTCTGGATGCGCAGCATGTGCTGCGCATTAATTACTTTGTTAGGAAACGTCCATGACGACGCAAACCGGTACCGTGAAGTGGTTTAACGAGAGCAAGGGCTACGGCTTTATCGCTCAAGACGCGGGCGGCGCTGACCTGTTCGCACACTTCCGTGACATCACGGGCTCAGGCTTCAAGACCCTCTTGGAAAACCAAAAGGTGGAATTCGAAGTCAAGCAAGGCCAAAAAGGCTTGCAAGCAGCGAATATTCGTCCGCTGTAATCCAAAGCTTCATTGTTTTGGCAAAAACGCAGCTTCGGCTGCGTTTTTTTATGATCAGCGCGGCTTCGGCTGCGTTTTTTTATGGGCGCTGAGGCGTGCGGATCAAGCCCTCTACTGAGTAGCCTTTGAGCTTCAGCTCGGCTAGGACGGTGTCGTAAGTCGCTGAATCCATGACCGGTGCGCGCGACAGCACCCACAAGAACTTTCGCGACGGCTCGCTGACCACGGCATAACGGTAGTCACCACCCAGCATCACGACCCAATAGTCGCCCTGAGTGAACGGAACCCACTGCAACCAGCGTGGCAAGAAACTCACCTTCAATCGCGCACCCGTGGTGTCTCCATCGGCAGCCACCGCACGGCCTTGCATCTGGTTGACTTTGTCGTTTGCCTCGCGGCATCGATTCACCACTTCGATCGACGCGTCCGCTTGAACGCGGTAATTCACGACCACGTCGCCGACGCAGCCCGATTGAAAGAAATTGGGCAAACGCGTCTGCTCAAACCACTGACCCGCATAACGCTGCACATCCAATGACGGCACGCTTTGCACAGGCGCTGGCTGAGCGGCAGCAGGCAAGCTGGAGATGGCGTAACTCAACACAAATACGGGCAGACAAGCTGGTTTCAATTTCATATCGTTCGGCTCTGAGTGCGGTTGGGCTTGAGTCTACGCACTGCCTGTCACCTGCGCGTATGCGTGGCTGCGACGCCACCGCTAGCATCTGTCTCCGCTTCACTCAAGGAGTCACCATGACCAGCAGCACCGCTCTCAGCAATCAACAAATTCGCCTCGCGTCACGTCCTGTAGGAATGCCCACGCGCGCGAATTGGCACGTGACTTCCGAGCCGGTGGGCGCGCTGGAAGAAGGCGGCGTGTTGGTCAAAACGCTGGCCCTGTCGCTCGACCCCGCCATGCGCGGTTGGATGAATGAAGGCAAAAGCTACATCCCGCCGGTTGGCATTGAAGAGGTCATGCGCGCAGGCGGCGTGGGCGTGGTGGTGGCGTCAAAAACTCCAGCTTTCGCAGTAGGCGACCATGTGAATGCGGGCTTGGGAGTGCAGGAATATTGTTTGATTCCCGCCGCTCATATCAAGCGCAGCGGCCTCATCAAAATTGATCTGAATGTTGGTTCGTTGACCCAGTGGCTCAACGTGTTGGGCATGCCCGGTATGACGGGCTACTTTGGTTTGATGGACGTAGGCCAGCCCAAGCCGGGCGAGACCGTGGTGGTGTCGGGTGCCGCAGGCGCGGTGGGCCAAACCGTCGGTCAGATGGCAAAGATCAAAGGCTGCCGCGTGGTCGGCATCGCGGGCGGCAAAGCCAAATGCGATTGGGTGGTGAACGAGTTGGGCTTCGATGCTTGCATCGACTACAAAGCCGCCGCGCCAGCTTCCACACCCGCCGGCGTGACGCGCTGGGACGCTGTTCGTGAAGGCCTGAAGCAGCACTGCGCCAAGGGCGTGGACATCTATTTCGACAACGTCGGCGGCGAGATTCTGGACGCCGTGCTGGCCCGAATCAACCTGCACGCCCGCGTCATCATTTGCGGAGCCATCAGCCAATACAACAACACCACCGCCGTGAAAGGCCCGGCCAACTATTTGTCATTGCTGGTGAACCGCGCGCGCATGGAAGGCATCGTGGTGTTTGACTACGCCGACCGCTACCACTTGGCGGTGGCCGAGATGGCAGGCTACTTGAAGGACGGCCGCATGAAGTCAAAAGAAGACGTGGTCGTGGGGCTGAACACCTTCCCCGAAACGCTGCTGAAACTTTTCAACGGCGAAAACTTTGGCAAGTTGGTGTTGCAGGTGGCCGAAAGCTAATTCGCGACGGCCCGCCAGGGAAGTTGGCTCACTTCCCTTGCTGAATCGCAATTTCGTCTTTCTCGTCGTAGCGGCGGTTCTCGCAACCGCTGACAAATATCTCGCGTTCCATGGTCAAGCGCTTCACGCGTTTGTTGTAGGCCTCGGTGCCAGCCTCAAACGCATCGATGGCCTTGTCGCGCGCAGCCGACTTGAGGTTGTATTGCTCGACCGCCTGCACCTTCGTGCGGTCCAGCACCGCAAGCTCTTCTTTCAGCGTGACGCCTTGCTGCGCCAGGTCCGCTTTCTCGGCGTTGAACTGCGTTTGCAATGCGACAGCCTCTTCCGTCATCACTCGCATGCGCTCCTGCTGCGCCATGCATTCGCGCAACTGCGCGCGGGTCAGCAAGGGGCCGGTGGACTTGCCTTTGCCGAAGCTGCTTTCTTTGACCGGTTCTTTGTTTTTTTGGGCCTTGGCCCTCTGCGGTTGAAGCAAGGCCAATGCGATCAAACCGCTAAGCAGGCACAGCCAGCCAAGATGATGAAAAGTGCGCCCAGAGTTCATGGTGTTTGATGGGAAATTTTGAGCTATGTCCAATGATGCCATTCGCCTTCCGAGCCTCAGCGGCCAACTCCTAAAATGAAGTCACACAGATTGCCGAGAAATACCCTATGGACACCCGCACCTCTCCTTTTCGCCTGCGCATCGAACGCGTTCAAGACGCGCTGAAACAGCACGGCCTGGCCGCCGTGCTGGTGCCGTCGAGCGACCCTCATTTGTCGGAATACCTGCCCAAGCGCTGGCAAGGCAGGCAGTGGCTGTCGGGCTTCACCGGGTCGATGGGCACGCTGGTGGTGACGCAGGACGACGCAGCGGTGTTTGCCGACAGCCGCTACTGGACGCAGGCCGAGGCGGAGTTGACAGGCAGCGGTTGTGCGCTGGTGAAAATTCCCACGGGAACGACAGCGCACCACATCGATTGGTTGGCGACGCACGTGAAGCCTGGCGCCACGGTGGGCGTCGACGGCAGCGTCTTGGGCCTTGGCTCGGCGCAGCAGTTGCAACGCACGCTGGACGCTGCTGGTGTCAAGCTGCGCACCGACTTTGATGTGCTGGATGCCGTGTGGCCTGAGCGCCCGGGCTTGCCTGCGGGGTCGGTGTACGAACACGCAGCACCGCATGCGTCGCACAGCCGCGCGGCCAAATTGGCGGCAGTGCGCGAAGCGTTTCTCGCGCAAGGTGCCACCCATCACGCCATTTCCAGCGTTGACGACATCGCCTGGCTCTTAAACCTGCGCGGTGCTGACGTCAGCTACAACCCGGTGTTCTTGGCGCACGCCCTGATCGACGCTCACGGCGCAACGCTGTTTGTGGCGGATAACAAAATCCCCGCGGCCTTGGCCAAGGTGCTGGCCGCTGACGGCGTGCATCTGCAGCCCTATGCCAAAGCGGCAACCACCATCGCTGCGCTGCCCGCCCAATCAGTCGTGCAGATAGACCCGAAACGAGTGACCTTGGGCTTGCGTCAGCAACTGCCGGCGTCGGTGAAAGTGATTGAAGCCACCAACCCCAGCACCCTCTTCAAGAGTCGCAAATCGGCGGCTGATGCCGCGCACATCCGCCTGGCGATGGCGCAAGACGGCGCGGCCATGTGCGAGTTCTATGCATGGTTTGAAGCGACTCAAGGCAAGGAGCGCATCACCGAAATCACCATCGATGAAAAACTCAGCGCTGCGCGCGCCAAGCGGCCCGGTTTCAAGGGCTTGAGCTTCGGCACCATCGCCGCCTTCAATGGCAACGGTGCCATGCCGCATTACCACGCCACACCCGAGTCGCATGCGGTGATTGAGGGCAACGGCTTGCTGTTAATTGACTCCGGTGGGCAGTACCTCGGCGGCACCACCGACATCACCCGCGTGTGGCCCATCGGCACCGTCAGCGATGCGCAAAAACGCGATTACACCTTGGTGTTGAAGGGCACGATGGCGCTGAGCCGCACGCGCTTTCCACGTGGCACCTTGTCGCCGATGCTGGACGCGATTGCGCGTGCGCCGCTGTGGGAACACGGCTTAGATTACGGGCATGGCACCGGCCACGGCGTGGGTTATTTCTTGAACGTGCACGAAGGCCCGCAAAGCATTTCCAAAGCCATCACCGAGCCGCACATGGCGATGGAGCCGGGCATGGTCACCAGCATTGAACCGGGCTTGTACCGCCCAGGGCAATGGGGAATTCGGATTGAAAATTTGGTGATGAACACCGCCGTTGAAACTGCTGAGCACGGTGTGTTTGGCGATTTCTTGGAGTTTGAGACGCTCACGCTCTGCCCCATCGACACGCGCTGCATCGACAAGTCGTTGATGCGCGCCGATGAGTTGGCTTGGCTCAACGGCTATCACGCCGTCGTCCGCGCGCGCCTGAGCCCGTTGGTCAGCGGTGCGGCCTTGGCGTGGCTGATGATGCGCACCGAACCGCTCAGCGACATGCCTGCAACTTGACCGACGAGCTTTGCTTTGGCGTCGACCTCGGCGGCACCAAGATTGAAGCGGTGGCGTTGGACGCCACAGGCCAAACGTTGTGGCGGCAACGCAGCGCCACGCCGAGTGGCGACTACGAAGGCACGTTGGCTTGCATCGCCGACTTGATTGCCCGTGCTGAGCAAGACTTGACGCATCGCGCCCAGCGCATTGGCGTTGGCACGCCCGGCGTGCTCACACATGCGGGCTTGATGAAAAACTGCAACTCGCATTGCCTGAACGGCCAGCCGCTGGAACGCGATTTGATTGCCTTGCTCAAGCGCCCGGTGCGCATCGCCAACGACGCCAATTGCTTGGCCTTGTCAGAAGGCACCGACGGCGCGGGCGCAGGTGCTCAGGTGGTGTTTGCAGCCATCCTGGGCACCGGTGTGGGCGCGGGCCTGGTGGTCAACGGCGCGTTGCTAAGCGGCCCGAACGGATTGGCGGGTGAGTGGGGTCACAACCCATTGCCATGGGCCGACGACAGCGAGCGGCCGGGGTGGGCCTGCTACTGCGGCCAGCGCGGTTGCGTGGAGACCTGGCTCAGCGGCCCTGGCATGGCACGCGATCACGAAACGGTGAACGGTGTGACGCTGACGGCGCAGGCCATCGCGGCCTGTGCCGACGAAGGCGACTTGGCTTGCGAGGCCACGCTGCAACGCTACGAGTCGAGATTGGCCCGCGCCTTGGCAAGCGTCATCAATTTGCTCGACCCGCACGTCATCGTGCTCGGCGGCGGCGTCTCGCAACTCGACCGCTTGCTGGTGAATGTGCCCAAGCTAATGGACCAACATGTGTTCAGCGGCTCGACCGTCGAAGCAGGCAAAGACGCCGTGCGAACCAAGCTTGTGCGCAGCCTGCACGGCGATTCATCCGGCGTGCGCGGGGCCGCTTGGCTCTGGAAAAACGCTGCGGCTTGACCCAGGTTCAAACCGCTTTTCACGCAGTTCATCGCCGTATTCAAGCGCTTCGTCGCAAGCGGCTTTGACAGCGCTGGCTCGGCTCCTAAAGTTCACTTCATCGCATCCAGCGAATGAAATCTGAAACCCACCAGGAGAACCGCCATGATCAGCCGCCTCACTGCCCTCGCCGTCCTGTTTGCCGTTGTGACCACCGCCGCTTTGGCCTATGCAGCCAATGCAGCCAATGCAGCCAATGCAAGCTTGGATCAAACAGCAGCTCAACCCGCAGCAGCCAAGTCCATGCCGATTTATCAGTTGGAGCGCGTTGTCATCACTGGCAACCGCGTCGCCAACAAAAACTAAATCAACCGCGAACCATCGAAGCGCGCAGCGCTTCGGTGATTTGCGACAAGCTGTCTTGAAGGTGGGCTCGGCTCTCAATGGACAGCTTGCCGTTGCCAGAGGCGCGACGCAAATCAGCCTGCAATTCGGTGGCGTTCATGCGCACCAAACTCAAGGCGTCAGCCGGCAATGAGGATGATCCGCGCGTCAACAGGCTTTGCACCCGCTTCAAGTGTTCGCGCTGCAAATTGCGACGCATGCGGTCGATCTCAGTGCCACCCCTCAACTCGCTCCACACCGAGCTTTGCACGGTGCTGTAGACCTCGGGCAACGAGATGATGTTGCGGCTGTTGGCAGGCGTTAGATACATCGGTAAGTCCAGCAAACGTGAAGCGGTGCCTGCACTCAACAATCGGTCGAGTGCCACCGTTTGCATCTGCAACACCACGCCCGGAATGTTTACCGGGCCACCCCGATCCCACTCGTTGTAGTCGGGCGTCAGGCCAGCCAAAAATTGCGGCTTGAACTTGAAGCTGTCGGAAGCAAACAAGCCCTTGGCCAAGAACTGCAATGCATCACGCTGTTTGGCAGGTTCGACCGGTGTGTAGGCCGGACGCTGGTTGGGGCCGGGTTGATCGCGTTGGGTGTACATGCCGCCCACGTATTTCCCCACCAGCTCGGTCGACCGGCCCAATTGACGAAAGCCGCTGAGCAGCACGCGACGTTGACGCACCGCGTCTTCACCAACGCGCGGCGCGCGGTCTTGCACACGCTGCCACAGCTCGCGTGACAACTGCAAACGCTTTTGGTAGTAGGCCAAAGGGTCGTCGCCCAAGTCGAAGCGGTTCACCAGTGGGTCGATGCCGTCGTTGCCACGGCTGCCACCCGCGTCAGCATCGTCGGCATAGGCCAGCAGTGGCTCGGTGCTGCGCGATGCAATGCGCTCAAGGTCGGCCGTTTCCGTGGCCGGGCTCAACGGGCGGTAGGCGTATTCAATCGCCCAGTAATCGTAAGGACCTATGGTGGAGTTGTTGAAGCTGGCCTTGCGCTCACCCGCCACTGGCAGGTTGTAAGCGTTGTAATCCATTACCGAGCCGGAAATACCGTTGGCTTCTGTGTAGCCCGCATCTTGCAACTGCGCGCGGCTCACGACGGTGGAACCTTTGAAGTTGTGCTTCAAGCCCAGCGTATGTCCGACTTCATGGGTGATAGTGTCTTTGACCACGCTTTGCACGAAGGCCTCTGCCTCGGGGCTGTCGGGCTCCAAGTCGCCGCGCGCTTCCAGCAGGTCGAGTGCGAAGTCCATTTCTGACGCTACTTCTTCGGCATAGTCACAGTATTCCGCGTTCAAGTTGTGCTTGGAACCGGCCTGCCAGGACAAAGCTTTGCGCTGATGAGAAGCGCCCGCCTCCTCAACGATGAAACGACGCGACCCGCGCCCGAACACATCGCTCATCGCAATGTCGGCGTCCAAAATTTCACCGGTGCGTGGATCGCTGTGAATAGGGCCGCGTGCAAAACCCACATCGGCACCGACGAACCAGCGAATGGAGGCGTGACGCGAATCCAGGTTGTCCCAATCGGCATCGTCAGGCTGCTGCATGGCCTGCACGGCGTTTTTAAAGCCAATCTTCTCGAACGCCTTGTTCCACTCCAAGATGCCAGCGGTGACGGCAGCCCGGTACTGCAGCGGAATGTTCTTGTCGAGCCAATACACGATGGGCTCTTTGGGCTCGGACATCGCGGCGGCTGGGTCTTTCTTCTCCAAACGCCAGCGGTTTACGTAATGCAAGCGCGGGTTCGATTTAAGGTCATTGGTCAAGTCCGTGACGAGGTCAAAAAAGTGGCCCAAGCGCGGGTCGGTTTTGCGTGGCGCCATGGCCACTTCGGGAAGCTTGCTGAAGCTGTAGACAAAGCCCACAAAGAAGCTGCGTGGGTCGGGCACGGTGCTGGGCGGTGGCGGCATGGGCACAGGGCTTGGCACCAGGGGCGCCGCCGCGATGCGCGCGGTGGCAAAGTGAAGGCGTGTGTTCAGCGTCGTCAAATCCTCGGTGACCCGGGTTTTCTCGAAGTAGGAGTTGCCTCGGTCAAGGCTGTAAGGCATCCGAAACGCCTGCTCTAGTTGAGTTGAATAGCCGGCCAAGTCAGACAGCAAAAAGCTCGCGTCGATCAGCACCGATTTGCGCGTCGGATGCGCCGCGCTGGCGATTGCGGCCGAGCCCAACAAGCTGTGCGAAAACGACTGCTCAAGCGTTGCTTTCATCGCTGCGCTGTTGGCCACGTAAGCTGTGTTCAGTGCGATCAATTGAACCTGTGCGCTGCCAATTTTGCGGAACTGCGCCATCCAATTTGGCCCCATCTGACTGCCATACAAACCTCGCTCGCCCACCGAGTTGGACACATTGACCGACAAGTTGAACGGTGTGTCGAAGCGGTCTGCTGCAATCTCAAGCCACACCTTTTCATCCTTGCGCCACACCGGCACAAAACCACTCTGTTGCGTGGCACCTTTGATGACTTCATCGAAAGGACGCGCAACAGTCGGGTCGGGTCGAGGTGGGATGACTGCGCCGACCCCGGGGGCAGACGCCGCTGAGGCTGCCGCAGCCGCAGCCGCGGCGATTGACGACGCGAACCGAGGCGCAGGTGCGGAGGCCATCGCCCCCGGTGCGGGTGCGGCAACCGGCGGTGTGGCCACGACGGTGGCCGGTGGATTCACGGCGCCGCAACCGGCCACCAGTGCGGTGGCCCACAGTCCATGTGCGAACCCATTGGACGAACCCAACAAACGGGAGGCAAGTGTTTTCGACTTCATATGGGAATCCGTGAAATGGGTTCAAGGTGAACGACGCTTGACGCCGTATCACCGAGTGTTGCAACAAATTAAATTTTCGCTCAAAAGCAATCCCCTGGTCTGAGGGTTCGCGACGTTCTTGCTGGGGACGCGGGGCACAATCGCACGCAAATTGACGTTGTTTCAATTGGGAGAAGTTGATGAGTCGAGTCACCCGCAGTACGACTGTTTTTGCGTTGCCCACAACGCGTCTTTCCTTCCGAACATCGGAGCGCGTACATGGTTCCCATTAATCCCACCACCGGACAAATTCCACGCTGGAAGATTGCGTTGGATGTCGAACGTTGCATCGGCTGCCATGCCTGTTCGGTGGCGTGCAAAGTCGAAAATACCGTGCCGTTGGGCCGTTTTAGAACCAAGGTTTACTACTGGGAAACCGGCAAGTTCCCCAAGACCCAGCGGTTTTTCTTGCCCACTCTGTGCATGCAGTGCGAAGACACGCCGTGCTTGAAAGCTTGCACGCATGACGCCATCGAGCGTGGCGCCGACGGCATTGTCCGCGTCATCCCCGACAAGTGCGATCACGCCGGTGATTGCGAAAAAGCGTGCCCGTACGCAGCCATCGGTTGCGATGAAAACGACGTTGCCGACAAGTGCGACTTTTGTTCACACCGGCTCGACAACAACATGGAGCCGGCCTGTGTCGAGACCTGCCCCGCCGAGGTGTTCCACTTTGGCGACGCCAACGATGCAGCGTCGCCCTACTCGCGGTTCATGGCCAAGCACGGCGCTGAAACCAGGGTTCTCAAGCCCGAGGAAAAAACGCTGCCGTCGGTCGCTTACCGAGGCCACAAAGTCGAGATGGAAGCCAAGATTCCCAAAGGCCAGGTGCACGACCCTTACAGCTACGAGATCGAAACCTGGACCGCGCTGGAGCCTACTTTTCCGAAGAAAAAACGCGTTTTGTGGGCGCGTGTGGACCCGGCCAAAAACGTGACTGACTACGTCTCTGGGGAAACTAAAGCATGAAGCGCCGTGACGTACTGAAGCGGGGCATGGGTGCGCTGGCCACCCTGGCTGTGGGAGAGGTCATTCTGCTTACCCCGGATGATGCCAACGCGGCGTGGTGGAACGCCAAAAAAGAACCGTATGGCCAACGCAAAGCCGCCCGCCGACCCAGCGGCAAAGGCCGCCTTAAAAACGACTACAGCCGCGCCACCATTGTCAAAGGCGTCTGCCTGAATTGCTCTACCGTGTGCGGCATTCAAGGCTACGTGATCGACGGCAAATTGGTCAAAGTGGGCGGCAACCCGGAAGACCCGAACAACGGCAAATCACTGTGCGCCAAAGGCCAGTCGGGGCCCACCATCAACACCTATCCTGAGCGTTTGCTGTACCCGCTAAAGCGAGTCGGAGCGCGCGGCGAAGGGAAGTGGCAACGCATTACCTGGGACGAGGCGCACGATGAGATTGCCAAGCGCATCCGCAAGGCCATGGACGAGGGCAAGCCCGAAGAGGTGGCCATCCACATCGGCCGCTCGCGCTTGGCGGAGGAAATGGGCCACTTCCTGAACGCGATCGGCTCGCCTTCGCTGTTCAACCACCGCGCCATTTGTTCTTCAAACAAACGCGCCGCCAACTACGTGAGTTTGGGTGAAACCGATTGGGAATCGGGCGACTTCGAGCGCAGCAAATACATCCTCGACTTCGGTGCCAACTTTTACGAGGCGCACCAAGGCGCCATCCACGCCGCCAAACGCATCATTCGCGGCCGCTTCGACAACGCAGCCAAGCTGGTTTACTTCGATGTGCGTTTGTCCAACACCGCCGGTCGGGCTGACGAGTGGTTTGCGCCCACGCCCGGCAGCGACGGGGCCATCGCATTGGCCATGGGCAACGCCATCATCGCGGCCAACTTGCATAACCGAGAGTGGCTGGACACTTGGAGCAATGTGCGCGCCGACGACTTGGCCACTTGGATTGCGCCGTACACGCCGGAATGGGCCGAAGGCATCAGCGGCATTGCAGCAACCGACATCCGCCGCGTGGCCTTGGAATTTGCGCGCGCCGCACCGGCCGCAGTGGCCTTCACCAACCGCGGCTCAGGCGCGCACTACAACGGCTTCAACGCCGACCGTGCGGTGATTTTGCTGAACGCCATCGTCGGCTCCATCGGTCAACCCGGCGGCTATTGCTACACGGTGGAACCCACGCGGGTGCCGCCGCAAGTGTTCCCTCAGCCGTCGCCCCAGCCGCCCGCACCCACGGCCAAAAGCGCCATTGAAAACCCACCGGAATGGCCGCTGGCCAACAAGTGGCAGCGCATGAAAGTAGGGCAAATTGTTTACCGCTATTTAAAAGAGGGGCGCGGCAAAGTTCAGGTCTACATCAGCTACACCCTGGCGTCGCCACTGACTTGGCCCGAGGGCCGCAGCCTGGCGTTGGAGGTGCTGAAGGACGAGTCGCTGATTCCGTTTCATGCTTGCTCGGACGTGGTGTATTCCGAAACTGCGCACTACGCCGACATGATCCTGCCCGACGCCAGCTACATGGAACGCTGGGGCTTCGACACACGCAACAATATGGAGTTGCGCGACTACGTGACGTTGCGCCAGCCCATCGTTCAGCCACCGGCCGAGTGCAAGAGTTTTGTCGATTCGCTGATCGAAATTGGCAAGCGCATTGGGCCCGACACCGCCAAGTACTTCGCCTTCAAAGACCACGAAGAGTGGACGAAGCTGCGCTGCGTCGGACTGACGCGATACAAAGGCGTGGGCCCCGACGGGGCGCAAGTTCCCATCACCGACGGCTTCGCCTACATGAAGCAGCACGGTGTGTGGCAGGACATGAGCAAACCCAAGTACTACGACCTCTACAACTGGCCCTTGACCGCCGACGAACTGAAAAACACCCGCGTTGATGCCGCCACGCAAATAATTTATCGACTAACCGCTGACGGCAAAGAGGCATTGGCCGGCTTGTTGGTCAACGGCGTCGCAAGGCGGGGCTTCATCACACCGTCGCGCAAGTTTTCGGTGTATCACCCTGACATTGAGGCAGCGGCCAAGGCGCGTGGTTTCTCGGAAGACGGCGGCAAAGGCATGCCTGAGTACTTCCCGGTGCCGTCGATTGCAAAGATGAAACCCGAGCAGCTCCACTTGGTCAGCTTCAAGTGGAATGTGCACAC
>JANPNT010000174.1:0-5512 GCA_031427655.1 Burkholderiales bacterium | reverse complement strand
AGTGGCTGCGCCCGCCGCTGCACAACGCGCCAGCGCAGACGTGGCTCCCCACAACCAGGCCGCTGTTGCTGCGCCACTGGCGCATCTGATGAGCGAGCCCTTCAACACCGCAGCGCCAGAGGCCGTCGCGGCTTCGACGGTGAAGTCAGCGCACGCTGCCGGTCACGTTGCGACTGACGCTGCAGCCGCCGCTGCACTGGCCACGCCGGGTGATTGGCTGGCGCAGCTGCAAATCGAAGCTCGCGATCTTCTGTTGGCCGGTGAGCCAAACGTGTGGGACACGCTGACCCGCAAGTTTGAAGCCCAGCTCATCCATAGCGCGCTCGACATCACCAAGGGCCGCCGAATTGAAGCGGCGCAAAAGCTGGGCATCGGCCGCAACACCATCACGCGCAAGATTCAAGAATTGAATCTGGATTGACGTCGGGCTGCGTCGTTTGCCTGCTGCTGGCGACGTCGTCAGTGCAACTTCACGCGCGGCTCAGTGCTGCGTGTGAGCCAGCGGCTGGCCGAGCCCAGGGCTGTCTTCCAGTAGCCGTGCAGCGCCACTTGGTGCATCTTGTACAGGGACAAATACATCATGCGCGCGAACAGGCCGTCAACCCACAGGTTGCCGCCCACCAGTGAGCCCATCAGGTTGCCCACGGTGCTGTATTCGCCCAGCGAAACCAGTGAGCCGAAATCGCGGTAGTGCCACGGCTTCAGCGGCTGACCAGCCAAGCGGCGACGGATCTGCGCCACCATGTGACTGGCCTGCTGGTGCGCGGCTTGCGCTCGGGGTGGCACGTTTTGTGGCACCGCGCCCGACTTGCCCAGCCAAGGCGCGGCCGCGCAATCGCCAATGGCGAACACATGCTCGTCTCGTGTGCTTTGCAGCGTGGGCTGCACCACCAACTGGTTCAGTTTGTTGGTCTCCAGTCCGGCCAGATCGCGCAAAAATTCGGGAGCCTTCACACCTGCTGCCCACACCACCAATTCGGCCGGCAGCAGTTCGCCGCTGGCCAACTGCACGCCCTCGGCCGTGACGGCGGTCACGCGCGCATCCGTGCGCACGCGAACGCCCAGGCCCTGCAAAAGCGTCGTGGCCGATTCGGCAATGCGCTCGGGCAGGGCAGGCAAGATGCGCGGCCCGGCCTCGATCAGGTTCAGCCGTATGTCGCGCTCCGGGTTGATCCGTTCTAGGTTGTAGCTGACCAGCGTGCGTGTGGCTTTGCGCAGTTCAGCGGCCAATTCCACACCCGTCGCGCCACCGCCAATAATCGCCACCTGCAATTGGCGCGGCCCCAGCGGCTCGGTTTGCATGTGCGCGCGCAGGCAGGCATTCACCAAGCGGCGGTGAAAGCGTTGGGCCTCAGCGGTGGTTTCCAGCGCAATGGCGTGCTCGGTTACACCTGGGGTGCCGAAGTCGTTGGTGCTGCTGCCCACCGCCAGCACCAGCGTGTCGTAGCCACGCGTGTAGGCGGGGGTCACCACCACGCCGTCTTCGTCCACCACCGGGCCCACCAGCACCAGCCGCTTCTCGCGGTCCAGGCCCACCATTTCGCCCACCCGATACCGAAAGCCATGCCAGTGACTTTGCGCCAAATAGTCGGTGGCATGCACATGCAGGTCGATGCTTCCGGCGGCAATTTCGTGCAGGTGCGGCTTCCAGAAGTGGGAGCGCGCTTTCTCGATCAGCGTGATGTGCGCTTTGCCTTTTTTACCCAGCGTGTTGCCCAGCTTGGTCGCCAGTTCCAGCCCGCCTGCGCCGCCGCCGACGATGACGACGCGGTGCAGTGGAGGGCTGTGGGTCGCGCCGTGGTCGTTGGGCTTGCTGGAGTCGCTGGTAGCGGGAACGAATGTCTGGATCATGGTGTGGGCAATGCAAGCGGTGGACCAGGGACTGGCACGGCACCGTAACCGTTGATTCTGTTGCAAAGTGAGTGTTCGGTCCCGTCAGGGTACATGTTCACTCTGGAAACTGGCGCAAGGATGCTGCTGAAGCATACGAAGGCCACCGTGGTGGTAATTTGGTAAGTACCCGCCGACCAAGTAGCCGACCCCTGCCAAAGTTGGCAAGCGACGATGTTCAAGCTTGACCCAGATGAACTTGGAGTTCTTGAAGCCTGCGATTCTGACAAGCTGAAACCGAGCGCGGGCAAGGCTGAACTGCAGCGCGTGCGAACAGCGGCCAGGGCGACGGCGCGCAAAGACAAGAGCGTCAAAATTCGCTTGTCGACCGCAAGCCTGCTTGACATTCAAGCAAGAGCGCTCGCCGAAGGCATGCCGTATCTGACCTTGATCGCCAGCGTGCTGCACAAGCAGGTGGCCGGCAGGCTGGCAGATGAATAGACGGCGGCGGTGAGCGCGTGACGGCGACGGAGCCGACAGCAAAGCAACGAGGCGTGCCTTATCGCCCGCCCCGCTTCACCACATCAAATTTCAACCCGCTGTTTCCCTCACCGCGCCCGGTGGTTTTGCTGCGGCCTATCCACAGCACAGCGCGGCCTTGGGTGTCTCGGGCGTAGTTGAAATTTCGCTTGAGTTCGATGCCGTCGCGCGGCACTTCTTCTTCGGCCAGGCGCAAATAGTCGTCGGTGATTTTTTGGTTGGCGTCGATGCGCAGCAGGCTGCCTCTGGGGTGGAACATGAAGTCTTGCAAGGGGTTGTCTGCGGGGCCGCCGCTGCTTCGGGTTTCTACAAAACTGGGTTGCGCGCGCAGGCGTGTGATGAAGTCGGCGTAGGCGGCGTTGCGGCTGTCGGCCAAGCGCACCGGGTCGACTTGATAGGCATGCGTGACCACGCCGCGTTGCAACTCAATGGCCCAATTCACCGCGCCCACATCGCCTTTGCGCACCGGCAAAAACGGGATCCAGTGGGCGGCCACCGGGGTTTGCAAAACGTAGTGCAATGGCGCGCCCTCGGCCAAAGCCACAGCGTTGGCGGGCAAGCGCAGAGACTGCGTGGTGGACAAACGAGTGCTTTCGAATTTGCGGTCCAGTGGCTCGCCCGAGCTGCCCTGCACGCGCTTTTCTATGCCCCACACCATGTTGGCCATTTCGTCGCGCATCATCATCACGTGCTCCAGCGGCGGGCCTTCTAGCGTGGCGGCGGCGGGGCACAAGTACAGGATGTCGTCGAGGCGCTTGCGCGGTGCCACGCTTGCGAATGCCGCGGCATCAAGGAGCACGCTCATCTCGAACAGGGTCCACTGCGAGCCGTCTGAGTTGCTGGCAGGCGGGATGGGCACTTCAACTCCAAAGTTGTCGGTGACCACAAAGGTGTTCACTTTGTAGAGCGCGTTGGTGGGCAGGGTGACGGGCAGCACGTACCAGTCGTTGCCAAACACCAAGGCGTACTCCAACACGGCCACGCGGGTGAGGTCGCTTTTGGCGGCACCCAGCATGCCGAAGTTGACGCGGCCGTCTTCAAATTCCCAGAACCTGTCGGCGGGCATGCCGGGGTAGGTGGCCAGTGCGGGGAGCAGGCGCTTCCAGCTTTGCGTGGTCATTGGCGGCGCAGGTGCGGCGTTTGCATCGGCGACCGCAGCGCCCACGGTGTAGGTGTGCCAGTCGAGCCTGCCGTCGGTATATTCGTCGGCTTCCAAACGCGCGCCCGTTTGCGCATCGCCGGCGCCCAAGGCAAAGCTGTATTCCAAGCGCTTGGGGTTCCAGTAGGGGCTCGCACCTGGCGTGGAATTTGACGTGCCGCCTTCAAAGGCGAGTTCGTCTAGCCAGGACAGCCAGCGCGTCAACACATCGGCGGCTGCTGCGGCTTGGGCTGCGTTGGCACCCCAACCGCTGACCAGCCCAGCCAAGGCGGCTGCGTTGCCCAGCATGGGGCGCACATCGGCGGCCAATGCCAACGCATCGACGGCCCGCTCGTTGAGCAAGGTGTTCCACACAAAACCCAGGTTGTCTGCGGAGGCGTCGGTGGGCGGTGGCAATGCGGCGGGGTAGTTGGTGATGACGGTGGGCAGCACGGCGGCCAGGCCTGCGGCGCGCAGTTGGCGGCCCAATTGCTGACCGGCTTGTGCGTTCAGTTTGGGGTGCACAGCCAAGACTTGTTCATGCTCGACCAGCGCTTCAACCGGCGGTTGGCCTGGTGCGACTGACACGGCGGCTGTGCTGCCGTTCAAGGGCAGCAAGCTGTGCACCGGCAAACCCAACACTTGCAAGGCCGCACGCACGGGGCTGCCCGCATCTTCGGCTTGCAGCTCGTTGAATTGCCATTGGCGCGCCAGCATCCACAGCGGGTCGGCCACTTGCGCTTGAAGGCTGAGGGTCACGTCGTCGGAAGTGGGCAGCGGTTCCAAGCGCGACCAGGTGGTGGCAGACGGGTTGGGGCGAAACACGGCCGCGTCTTTGAACGTGGCTTTGGCAGCGCTGAGGGAGAAGGTGTAGCTCATGGTGTGGGCCTCAGTGGGTCAAGCAGGAGGGAGCGACGACATGACGTCTCAAGTTCATTCATTTGCTTTTTTGCACACTCAATCGCTCAGCACAGACTTGCCCGTTGCCATCACGGCGCGGGCAGCTGCGTTGCCGATGTGGGCTTCGGCGCGCAGTGCGGTCATGCTGCTGACGATGAGCTGGCTGAAGTCGATCGACGGCACATCGCGCTCGTAGTTGTTGGACAAATAAATGCCCGGCAAGATCAGGCCCAAGCCTTCGAGGTCTTGCGCTCGCACGGCCCGCAGCTTCGCCAGCGCGAGCGCTTCTTGCACGGTGCCCAGCAGCGCGTCCAGCGTCCAGGCAGGCACGGCGCTGTCGGCGGGCACGGCCAGCAAGATGCTCTGCGGCGGGCGCGCGCCCGGCGCGTCGAAGTGAAAGCCCAAGCCAGTGGTCTCGTTCAAGCTGGGGATCGATTCCATCCACTCGTCGATGTACAGGCCCGCCAACGCGTCGTCGGCAGCGAGGCTGTTCAGCGCACCAGGCGCATGCGCCACCACGGCCACCACACCGCGCAGCACTTGCTTGTCGGCGGGCGGCAAGGCGGCCCAATGGGCGGTGGCGCTGCGCGGGAACTGAAAGAGTTTCAGGTCGTCGATGGCGGGCTCGTAGCCGGTGCGGCCGCCCAAACCTTCGGCGGCCGTGAGCACGTCGCTGAGCAGCGCGGTGGCTTCGCGCACACAGGCCAGCTTCGGCAGCCAACCGGCGATGGTGGCTTGGTCGTTCTTCAGGTCGGCAAGGCCCAGCAAGCTGTCACGGTCGGCCAGCGTGGCGGCGGCTTCCACCGCGTACGCGCCCAAGGTGAATCGCGGCAGCACGGGGAAGTCTTTGCCGACGATGGCCTGGATGCGCGCCACCGCGAGGGCGGCCTGCGTGCCTTGCGCCACCGCGTTGCCGTCTTTGTCTAAATCGGTGGGTGCGGGCGCGGCATCGCGCCGGGCGCTGACTTCACTGAACAGCGCGCGGCCACGTGCCACCACCAACACCAAGGAGTCGGCGGGCAGCACTTGTTCGCCCTGCGCATTGCGGCCCACTTCGGGCACCGCGCCAGTGGCCAAGGCGCTGCGCCAACCGAGTTGATAGGC
>JANPNT010000173.1:0-4064 GCA_031427655.1 Burkholderiales bacterium | reverse complement strand
TTGGCATTCTGCAGCCATGGTGCGGGACGAACGTCCGATATTCTGGAATGTTATCTCTGAACCCGACTGCGTGGAAACGGCCAAACTTCCCAAAAATCTGTGCCTGAATGAATGGCGGGTTTCAGCACAGCCGTTCAACTTGGGAATGGCCGAAACGTCAGCGACACGCGCTACAATTCGCAAGGCTATCCGATCCTCACGGCGGTGCTGCAGGACAAAGCTCTCCCCACCGCCGCCGCCAAGGCCCACGGGCGCGACAATTTCAAGGCGGTTGCCCGGCAGCAGGAGATGGGCAATGCCTGCACCGCCAGCGGCCCGACCGACCCTTGAGGAGTGGCCAGGCCGGGCGTGAATTCCAGATATTGAGCCCGGAGAAATGCTCGGGAGGCGGGTTGGGACTTCATTGCCCCGGGCTCAGCGACGGTCAGCGTTTGTCGCTGTCGTCGCGGGGGGCAGGCTTGCCGTCGTCGCTGGATTCGGCTGCCTGTTCCTGGGCCTGACCGAGCTGCTTGATCTGGCCCTCGCCCATTGCCGAAACCAGCAGCGAGCCTTGTCCGGAGAAATTGCCGGCCGGCAGCCAGGTCTTCTGGCCATCGACCTTGACCAGCACTTCGCGAACGTTGCCGCGTGCATCGCTGATCACCTCACGGACCTTGCCGATCTTTTCGCCGTCAGGGCCGAACAGCGGCATCCCGTGGCTGATGTCAAAGTTGCCTGAGCCGGCCGCCGCCGCCGCGCTCCCGGCAAGCGCGAGCGCGCCTGATCCGGTCGAGCCTGCGCCCGAAGCCGTGCCGCTCCCCATCGCATTGGCCGATCCAGCAACCCCGGCAAGCGCCGAGCCAGTGCCCAAAGCAGCGCCCTGGACACGTCCGGCGGCCTGGCCTGCGGTTCCGCGCGCTGTACCAGCAGCTGAGCGGGCGATCCCGCCGACCTGATCTGTGCCTATCAGCTGCGCGTCGGCGCTGCCCGAACCTGCTGCCGAACCATTGCCCGAGCCGCTCAGATCGATCGAACGGGTAGGCAGCGCAAGCGACTGGTTGGCGCTGCCGCTGCCGCTGGCTGCGCCGTTGCCGCTGGCACTGGCACGGCCGCTGCGCCGGTCGACCGAAGTATTGCCGCTGGCCCGGCCCGAACCTTCGGCGCTTCCGCCCGCGGTCGAACGGATTGAATCGGTCGAGCGGGTCACGGTGCTATCCATGGACCCGCCAAGAGTGCCGCCCAGGGTTCCACCCAAGCCGCCCCCGCCGCCGCCGAGAATCTGGGCCTGGGCAGTAGTGGCCGAAAGCAGGAAAACGCTGGTGAGAAGCAAGGTCTTGCGCATGGTCTGATCCTTTCGTTGTCTTTGTGGGAGCACACGTTTTTGTGTCCCTCATTTGCGACAACGGATCGGACTTTCGATTCCATCCTCAGGCTCTGAAAAATAATTCAGTTCCGGCGGCAGGTGCCGCACAGCAGTCCGCGTCCGAAGCTGCGGTCGACCCCGCGCGGGCCAAGATCGCGGGCCTCAAGGTCGAGCCGCCGCAACGCATCTCGACCGGCGCCGAGCGCGGCAGCAAGCCGCAGCGCCACCAACGGCGCGGCATAGGAGGTCCCGCGCACCGCCACATGTCGGCCCGCTGCATTGCGCGCGCTCATGTCCGCGCCGGGCGCTGCATAATCGAGGTGGAGTGCGCGCCCTGCCTCGATCAGCGCGCGGTTGCGACCATCGACCCCGGTGACTGCGATCACTCCGGGGTACGAGGCCGGGTAGGCAGGAGGCGCAGCAGGGCCGTCGTTGCCGACCGCAGCGACGAAAAACAGCCCGCGCCTCTGGCCGGCAGCGATAGCCCGTGCGAGCAACGGATTGGCGGGGCCAACCAGGCTGATCGAGACCACTTGTGCGCCCGAGTCGGCCAACCAGTCGATCGCCTTGCCGATGGCCAGGGCATTGCCGCCCGCCGGATCGGCTCCATAGACATCGGCAGCCAGCAAGCGCTTTGCGCCGTTGCTGCTGAGCAGCGAAGCGACGGCGGTGCCGTGATCGCTGGCGCGCGGCGCACCCCGGGCGAACCCGCGCACGGAAGCGGCACCGCCAACTGCGCTGGGGGCTCCATCAATAATTCCGATGGTGGTGGTGACCCCGGCCACAACCGCAGCAGGCAAGCGTTTGGCCGGTGCCGCTGCGTTGCCCGAGGAGAAATAGAGCGTATCGGCTGTCACCGTCGCTCCGGGCAGTAGCTTTTGCATCAGCGTTTCGGCGGCGGCGAGCGAGAGGCCGGGCGGTAAACCCAGGCGGGTGACGGCGAGGTCCAGCGCGTCCAATCGCTCTTCGCCCAGCAGCGCGAAGCCTGCACTGCGCGCTACTTCCACCGCCGCAGCATCGGCCTCAAGCAGCAGCAGTTCACCGCGCCGCGCGGGTGCGCCCGCAGCGTCACGTTCGATTGTATCGCGGTTGCGGCGGACCAGTCGATCAAGCCGTGCCACCTGTTCGCGCGCGAGCCCGGCGGCGTCGGTCAGCACCGGCCCGGTGGCGTCAAGCAGAGGATCGACCGCCCGCCCTACCGTCCCGACGGCGTCGCGCACCGTTCCGCCCAGCGGTGGCAGGCCAAGCTGCGCCAGCGCAGGCGCCGCAAGCAAGGCTGCCGCGATCATGGCAAAGTTGAGCCGATGGCGCATCACAATCCGGGTCCTTACACACTGGTGAAACTGGTAAAACAAAAATACAGGGATGAAACGTCTCTTCCCGCTCGTTTCGTCCATGAAAGGCAAAGTTGCTGTCCGAAGGTTTCGAACCGGCCCTGCTGGCGCTGCTCCCGCGATTGCGGCGCTTTGCGTCGGGGTTGGCGCGCGACCGGGCGATGGCCGATGATCTTTGCCAGATGACCATCGAGCG
This sequence comes from Burkholderiales bacterium, assembly GCA_031427655.1. Taxonomy (GTDB): domain Bacteria; phylum Pseudomonadota; class Gammaproteobacteria; order Burkholderiales; family Burkholderiaceae_C; genus JANYJJ01. The sequence goes on along the minus strand of JANPNT010000173.1, from coordinate 1,192 downwards.
TGCCTTGCGCAGCCGCGACCAGTGGCAGGCGGAGACCCGGCTCGACAGTTGGACTTACCGGATCATGCGCAATTTATGGATCGATGAAACCCGCTCCACCGCCCGCCGCGGCAAGACTTTCGCCGATGAGGAAGCAGGCCTCAGCGTTGGCGCTCCGAGCGGTCAGGACAGCGCGCTGCTGCGCCGCGACCTCGATCGCGCGCTGGCAACCCTGCCCGACGACCAGCGCGAAGCGGTGTTGCTCGTGCTGGTCGAGGGCTACGCCTACAAGGAGGCTGCCGAAATCGTCGGCTGCCCGGTTGGCACGTTGACCTCGCGGCTCGGGCGCGGGCGTGACGCATTGATGGCCCGGCTGGGAGACATGGCATGACTGTGACCCGCGTACAACTCGCCGCCTGGGTCGATGGCGAACTCGATGGTGCCGAAGCGGCGCGGATTGCTGTGGCGGTCGATGCGGAGCCTGATCTCGCCGCCGAGGCTGCAGCACTGCGTGCCATGCGCGCGCGGCTCTCGGCGCACTTTGCCCCGATCCTCGACGAGCTGGTGCCCGAAAGCCTATCTGCGATGCTGACGGCTAGCAGCAGCACTGCCGAAGTAGTCGACCTGACCGCCGCCCGCCAACGCGCCGCAGCCCAGGCGGTCCGTCCGGACTGGACCAGTAACTGGCTGCGCTTCGGCGGCCTGGCCATCGCGGCTGCGCTGGTATTGGCCCTAATGCTGCGCGCGCCGGGAAGTTCGGGCGACTATGCGCGAGGTCCGCTGGTTTCTGCACTCGACGGGCAACTGTCAGCGAGCCAGACTCCCGACGCACCGGTGCGTATCGCATTGAGTTTCGTCAACGCCGCAGGCGAACTATGCCGGGGCTTCACCGGCACCGAACAGACCGGAATTGCCTGCAAGGACGGCACCGGCTGGCGGCTCGATCGTAAGTTACCTGGCAGCGCGGCTGGTGGCACCGACTACCGTCAGGCTGGCAGCGAGGCCGAACTGATGGCCGCAATCCAGGACATGGCCCAAGGCGAGCCGCTCGACGCGACGGGAGAAGCGGCGGCGCAGGCGAAGGGCTGGCAGCGCTAAGGCGGCGCACAGTCCTTGTCGCAGGTTATGTCCCGGCGGACGACGGGGTTTGCCGGGCCGACGAAGCCGTCGGCTTTCATCCGTTCTATCCAATTCTCAGCGGCGTTGGAACCAA